>JAYNKS010000001.1:0-31073 GCA_038111345.1 Gammaproteobacteria bacterium
CTCTTATTCCGTCCCGGATGCCATGCATCATCATCCGAATGTTGTTTGATCGCTCGCCAACAAACAACGCGAAAATCAGGAACATCTTCACCAGTCGCAGTACATCGGTGCGCTTCCATCGTTTACTGGGATAGGGTCGACGCCATAAAAGCATGCTGTTCCGATAAATGTAGTAGTAGCGAAAGGGTCGGTGCACGGGCAGGTAGCGCCACCGTCCCAGCCAGAATCGTGCGGTGCGTTCCCCTAAACCATGCTCCATGACGGCATCACACACACCATAGGATGACCAACCTTTTGCCCCGGCGCGCAAGAACCACTCCGTATCGAGATGATCAATAAAAAGATCAGCTTCCATCAACCCGACCGCTTCAAGCGCCTCACGTGAAAAAAGCGCGCCTGAGGAGATCAGCATATCCGCCGGGATGAGCGCTTTTTGATTCTCATTGCAGTAGCATCGGCGAAAGTTAAGGCTGGCGAACTGAACAAAATAAGAGGGGTGGCCAAGATCGGAGCCCAGATAGCGACTCCCTACGGCGCCCGTCTGAATCCCTTCCTCGCGTTGCCTTTGCAGCGCGCGATGCAAAGCGGTCACCATACCCGGGCGCGGGAGACTGTCTTGGTCGAGTATGAGCACCGCCTGAGCACCAAGATCAAGCACACGGCTTAGTCCTTCATTCTGCGCCCAGCCCAGGCCCTGATTGTCCGGAGCGCCAATGAACTGCGCAAACGCGTGCTCTGAAACGATCTCGGCGACATCGGCACAGGCATGGGAACCGTTATCAATCACCATCACCAGCTCCACCTGCCCCTGTAATCGCCGCAGCTGTTCGGCCAGAGTGGCGAGCGATGGCTCGTGGGTGACGATCACCGCCGCCAGGGCGCTTTCGGAACGGAAAAAATCTTTCATCCAAATAACGTTAACGTGTGGTGCATGAGAGCGCACCCGGACTCGTTGGCTATGTACCGGATATCCAAAACGTTATGATACCCGCCCTTCCAAACGCCCACTTGCTCCTGCTCGGCACCCTCATGGCGCTTCTTCGCTTCCGCTCAACGTCCTCTGTCGGCATCGCGCTCATGATCGGCGCCATGATGATCGTGCCGTTCATGGATGCGCTGGCGAAACTGCTGAGCAGTCGATATCCAGTCTTGCAGTTGGTGTGGGCCCGGTTTTTCTTTCATTTTTTGCTGGTTTTTCCCATTGCCTGGGTCCGACATCGCGGGCACGTGTTCCGGGCGCCACGGCCGGTGCTACAGATCGGGCGCGGCTTATGCCTGATGGGTGCGACGCTTTGTTTTTTCGGCGCCATCCGCACTATTCCGCTGGCCGATGCGATCGCGTTGATCTTTTTTGACGCGGTTCTGGTAGTCCTACTGTCTGCGCTATTGCTTAACGAGCGCGTTCCTACGGGCCGGGCAATCGCGTCGGTGCTTGGCCTTGTCGGTGTGGTGCTGATTGTCCAGCCGGGATTTGGCAACTTTCAATGGGAGAGTCTGCTCGCGTTGGCCGCGGCCTTTTTTTTCGCGCTTTATTTTTTGTCAACGCGACTGCTCAGTGGCAATACGCCTCCGATCGTCATGCTGGCCTGGCAAGGCGCCGGGGGTTTCGTTGTGATGAGCGTGCTCGCGCCGTTTATCTGGGTCACTCCAAGCGCCCTGGATCTTGGTTTGATGATGGCTCTGGGCATGATCGGCGCAGCCGGCCACCTGCTTTTGATTCGCGCGTTTGAGTATGCAGAGGCGTCCCTGCTGGCACCGTTTCTTTACACGGAAATCGTCATGCAGGTCCTGCTGGGCTATTGGCTTTTCGGTGACCTGCCCAATCGCTGGGCGGTCGGTGGCATCGCGATCATTGTGGCCGTCGGCGTCTACCTTTCGCTTCGTCCCGGCCAGAAAAGCCGCTAAGCGGCCGTTTTGGAGCCCTCACTCGGGGCGCTCGGCGAGCGGCACCGAGAGATAAACGCCAAACTCCGCAGCCACGTCGCAACTCACGCGCGCATGCACCCGGCCCTGCCGATCCAGAAAAGACTGGCTGTCAGTGACCGGAAAAATCCCTTCGTGCCAGACTCCGGGGTGAATATAAAGGCCACGACTGCCATCACACCAAAGGGCGATCACCTGCTCTGGCTGCAGGTCATCGCCGGGCAGCGCCACCGGCACGACGAAAGGCTTTCGCTGCTGCGGGAAAAATAACTGTCCTCCGTCAGGATGATAGTTGAGGTGCCAGAGAATCACCTGCGAGCGTTCGCAGGTTTTCTCATCGGTGCGCGCAGTGGCCGGGTCCGACGTAGACCAACCCAACACATAGTGGCCCGAAACCGCATCGTTTCGGCCATACAGCACGTCACCGTGCCAGTCACCGAAAAAAGTGCCCTCGACCCAGCCTCCCTCGTTGCCGCTATCCTCATCGACCGGTCGCCACCCAGCTGCCGGCCAGCGCACGATCTCAATATCAACGTCTTCAGGGCGCTCGACCAAAGTGCCATAACCCGCAACGGTTTCTGATGAGGCAATCACCAAGGGCACCGGGTACAACGGATAAAACGGCTTGCTCTTGGGCTCGAAAAGATAGTCAGGCGCATTGCCCATCATAGGTTATTACCTCTTTCGTGCTCGGCGGGGTGAAGAGGCTCGGGCCGGCGCAAACAGTTTTACATCGGAGTATTTGAACACGGGGATCAGAATCATGCCCGCAACAAAACCCCCTATGTGTGCGAACCACGCGACGCCGGGGCCGTCGCCAGCCGCGAGCGAGCTGATGATCTGGAGTCCAAACCAAATCAGCAGCACGATGCCGGCCTTCAGTGAGACCGTATGCAGATAAAACCCGAATGGAATCGCGACCAGCACGCGGGCATGCGGATAGAGCAACAGGTAGGCGCCCAGTACGCCAGAGATCGCCCCGCTCGCGCCAATCATCGGGATCGTGGATTCAGGGTCGGGCAGGGCCTGAGCAAAGACGGCGGCGATGCCGCATACCAGGTAAAAGACAATAAATCGCGCATGGCCCATGGCATCCTCGATGTTGTTCCCAAAGATCCACAGGTAGAGCATGTTTCCACCCAAATGCATGAGTCCGCCGTGTAGGAACATGGACGAAAAAGGGGTCAGAGCGGGGTCTATCCACTCGAGCTCCGGCGCAAGACGCGCGTGATCCAGAATAACCGCCGGGATGACGCCCAGAGCGTAAATTGCCGCTTCTTCTCGAGCACCCAGAGACATCTGCCATAAAAACGTCAGCACGCAAAGCGCTATCAGTCCGATGGTCACTATCGGCGTGATCCGGGTCGGGTTGTCATCGCGCAAGGGAATCAAGAAAACGCTCCGGTTATCAATCGCGGCGACGCATCGCCCGCTTCTTCTAGAACCAATCCAGGCCGTCCGCGAGAAGATACACGACGCTAATGATCGACAGTCCCGAACCCCAAAACACCATCCACTGCTGTCGAAACCGTCTAGCCAGAATAACCAGAATGATACCGACGACGATGCCGTAGATCGATGTCAGCACCATCATGTCGTCCGTAACGGTCGAGGCACCGACGGCTTCATCAATCCGATAGCGTGTCAGAGACATTGCATTCGTTCGCTCAGGCCCGTGGGGCGCGCGGCACTTTTAGTAACCGCTGAAATCAGGACCTCAGGGTCACCCCAAATTTCGACCGATTCTCGCGCTCGGGTGATCCCGGTATAGATTAATTCTTTCGAGAGCACGCGGGAATGTTTAGCCGGCAAAATAAAGAACACGTGCCGCGCCTGTGAGCCTTGTGCCTTGTGGGTTGTAATGGCATACGCCGGCTCGTACTCGGGCAACCGGTTCAAACTGTACCGCATGACCTTACCATCAAGTCCGGGAAAAACGGCTTGCAAGCCTGAGGATGCGGGTCCACTGACCACGATCCCAATATCGCCGTTAAAAAGACCCAGGCCAGGATCATTCCTCGTGAGCATCAGAGGCATGCCAGGAAAAACCAAAAAACTGGACTGCTTTGATCGGCGACGCAATCGCTCTGTCATGTACGCGTTCACGGCCTGCACGCTCCGGGGCCCGTGACGATGCGCGCAGATAACCATCACCTCGCCCAATCGGGAGAACTGCTCCTCGACCGGCGCCCCAGCTCCTGAAGCCTCCATTAACGACTCAAAAAACGGGTAAAGACGCTCGTTTAGGTAAACATCAAAGCGCTCATCATCAGCTACGTCCAGAAAGGATACCGGCCCCTCATTCTGTTCAGCGAGCGTCTCAGACACCCCAGTCGCGTCGCCGGAGCGGATCACGCGCGCTAAATGCGCGATAGGGCTGTCGGACCCAAAGCGCCAGTTGTGACTTAGTGGGGCCATGCCGCCGGCCCAGATGCCGCTGTCCGCCGCGCGACACATATCCCCGAGTACAGCGCCAGCCTCCACAGAGGCCAACTGATCCCGATCACCCAAGAGGATCACTCGGGCATCATCGGGCAAGGCCTCAAAAAGACGAACCATCAGCGCCAAATCCACCATGGACGCCTCATCGATAATGACGAGATCGCAGGGCAATCGCCGGTGCGCTCCGTAACGAAACGCCCCGCCCGGTTGCCAGCCCAGCAATCGATGAATAGTGACGGCATTTGCCGGGAACGCCTGAAGAGACTCGGTGTCGTCACCCGCGTGGTCCGCCAGTGTTTCGCGCAGGCGGGCGGCTGCTTTTCCCGTCGGCGCACAAAGCAAGGTGCGCTCCGGCAGCACCGAAGTGTGGCTCCACATGAGCGGCAGAATGCGCCTGACCGTTGCCGTCTTTCCCGTACCGGGACCACCGCTGATGATGGCGATACGATGGTTGAACACAATGCGCGCCGCCTCGCGCTGGCTCTGGGTATTCTCGTCATTACCAAAAACACCGTTTAGTGTGGTCAGAGACGGTACTCGCTTTACATCCCGCATCGGCCGTATCGACCGATCGACCAGCAGCCTCGCCAAGCGCCGTTCAAGATCAAAGTATCGATGCAGATAAAGACTCCCCTGCGTCTTCACCAGTATCGTCTTATGCGTGCCGTCTCCGACCAGAGGAGAGTCGTCCAGCATGCGGTGCCAGTCCTCTGCCAATGGCGAAAGAAGATCAACCTCGTCCCCAAAAACAGCCTGCCCCGAAAACCGGGACAGCTCTACGCGAATCTCGCCTGACAAGGCCCGCTCGGCAGCGAGAGCACCCGCCAGAATCACCGGTTCGCAAGCGGCTGGATTCAAGCGCGTCAGCAGATCAGCGAAATAATAGGACACATCGCTGAGCGCCCGGCTGCGCCTGGCCGCGCGCATGGCGGACCAGAACTCAGCCATGGGAGCCCTCCATCAAGGCTGTCAGGTCGCTCACCAATTCGGCCGGAGGACGATCAAAGAACACGCCTGAATCAGGCGCCTGTGGCGTCATGCCACGAAGAAAAAGGTAAAAAACGCCCCCAAAATGACGGTCGTAGCGATAGTCAGGAAGACCGCGTTCCAGCCAGCGGTCCAGCGCGACCGTATAAATAAGATACTGCAACGTGTATTGCGATTGCACCATCGCCTCCGCTAGCCGCGAAGGCGCATAGTCCGGGAAGTCACTTCCCAGAAAATTTGACTTGTAGTCCACGAGATAAAAGCGACCGTGCGATTCGAATACCAGATCAATAAAGCCCTGCATGAATCCAGCCGGCGGCGCAAAAAAATCATTCTCTGATGCCTTACGCAGAGCAGGATGCGCGTTATCGACGTGACGGCTGAGCACCTGCGCCCATTGCATATGATCAAAGGCATCCGTTTGAAAACAAAATGCCATCTCGTCAACGCGATGCCTGCGATCAATCGCGTTGAGTTTTAGGCCACGGGAGTTAAGAGGCACAGACAGCACCGTCTGCAGCATCTGCATCACGACCGGGGTCCATCTATCCTCAAAACCAAATTCATTAAGCGTCTGACGGACAATCAACCGCTGAGCATCCACCGAATCGGGGCCGAAATCAATCAGCTCAAACATCCGGTGCAGACATGTACCGGCACGGGCCCCACGCGGAAATCCAAAGAAACTGTCAGTGTGGGAGGGCGCGCCGAACGTCGAGGAGCGATCATGGTCCGGCAGCGACGACTCATGCCCAGTGGAAAGCGCACTAAAGCTGCTGAGCCGCCAGCTCCGTTCAATCGCCCGGCTGGCGGGACGGGCACTCAGCGCCGGCAGGGCAACGGCACCCTCGGCGCGCTTGGGTTCGCTTTTATCATCCAAAACAAGCACTTCTATTGCTCCGCCGGATCTTGAGGCCAGAGCGGTCAACGCGCCCTCCAGATCGATGTCGGACAACGTCGCGAAATAACGCTCCAGCTCGCCCAGTCGCTCAGGGGGTGAGTCCACTTTTCCACGGTGAAGCAGCCAGGCAAGCGCTGACTTTGCCGCGCCTGTAATGCCGCCCCAGGCAAGGTAGCAGCGACTCTCTGCACGGGTTAATCCTACGTAGAGCAGGCGCACGTTCTCGGCAAGCCGCTCAACCTCGGCGCGTTCTTTATGTGCATCCCATGCCTCGGTGCCAAGATCGACACTCGTCCGGTTCTCATTTGAGGGATCGTGGAAAAATACGCATCGGTCTTCCGCGGCGCTGTTGCCGCTATCCCAGGCAAACGGCAGGAACACCACCGGATACTGAAGACCTTTACTGGCGTGAATGGTCACGATTCGAACCCGGTCTTCATCGCTATCCAGGCGCAAGAGGCTCTCGTCTTCTCCAGCCGGAGGATCCGCCCGCACGGTGGCCAACCAATTCAACAGCGTCGCAATTTCGTGATGCTGCTCGGCGGCTGCTTCGATGCGCTCAGCCAGGTGAATGATATTGGTCAGGCGCCGGTCGTTATCTCGATGGCGATTGAGTCGAGAGAAAATATTCTGGGCTGAAACCATCTTGCGGAACATCTTCATGAACCCGCTTTCGCGCCAGATCTCATTCCATTCATGAAAGCGATCCAGCGTCTGATCCCAGCCGGCCAGGTCCTCCTCCAATGCCTGCAAACCAGGAAGGTCGTACCCCATAAGGTCAGTCAACAGGGCGGCCCGGATTAACGCCTCCCGACGGGGATGAGCCACCGCCTGCAGCACCCGCTCGAGTTCCATGGCTTCGTGCGTCTGATACACACTTTGCTGGCCCTGGCGGATACAGGGAATATTTGCCTGATTAAGCGCTTGCTGAATGATCTGGCCCTCAACATGACTGCGAACCAGGATCGCGAGATCACTCGCTGTCAGGTCACGCCCATTGAGCGTTTTCCCGCCGCTCAGTAGATCGCTGATCTCGCTTGCCACAACGCGAGCGATCGCCTCGCGGGTGGCGCCCTTGGGCAGGTAAGTGGACTCGTCGTCTCGAGCGATAAGCCACACCACAAGATCCCCCGATCGCTCATCACCCGACAGCGCCGTCGCTTCAGAGGCTGCGATAGCGTCATCAAAAGCGATCTGATCAAACACAAAACTCGAGGATCGATCGAGGTGGGAAAAGACGGCGTTGACGGCATCCACGAGGCCTTTGTGGGCCCGATAGTTCGCTCGAAGGGTATGGCGGGCGCTGGCGTCCTCGCGAGCACGAAGGTAGGAAAAAAGATCAGCACCCCTGAAAGAATAAATAGCCTGCTTGGGGTCGCCCACCATAAAAACCGGAAGCGTATCGTCGCCATACACGGCCCGGAAAATTCCGTATTGAACGGGGTCGGTATCCTGGAACTCGTCGAGCAACGCGGCCTGAAACCCGGCTTGCAGCTGGCTTCGAAGCATGTGCTCGGCGTCTGCTTCGAGGGCTGCCTTTAGACCTAGCAGAAGATCGTCGTAGCTTTGCAGCCCGAGCGTTCGCTTGCGCTCCGAAAGGGCTGCGTCCGCTCGGCGACGCAGCACGCTTGCCCAGCACACAAAATACTCGCGGCGGGCGTTATTGTGAACGTCGAGCGCATCCAGGAAGATTTCCATCTGCTCAAAGAACGGATGCTCGGGAGCCACGCCCCCTTTGCGCACGGCGGAGCCTGAAGACAAAAATCGTTGCGTAAGCTTCTCAAGGTAGTCCAGCGCTTTCACCTTGGGGAAATCAACCGAAGCGTCTGAGAAAAAATCATCCAGATCCACCAGCCACTTCTGCACGCTGGAAGGTCTATATCGATTTCGATTCAGGGAGGCATTTGGATCCAGCAGTAACGACGATATCGTGTCACGAGACGACCGCCATTCTTCTGTAAGAGTCGAAAAAGCATCCGTCAGCGCATTATCGGAAGGCATGGCGGCAGCCGAGTCTCGCTCCCCCACGACCTCAAGAAACGGCTTGGCCACAAGCGGTCGTAGCAACGCGCCAAGATCATCGGAATGCCTCAAGCCTTTGTAAGCGGCTAGCCAGCTTGACCAGGATCGACTCGCCGAATACATCTCGGTCCGCCAAAGGTCGTCAACCACCTCCGAAAAAAGCGCCTGCTCGTCGGCGAGGCGTTCGGTTTCGAGAGCACCAGCGCTCTGAAACGCATAGTCGCTCAGAATCCGCTCGCAAAATCCGTGAATAGTGAACACAGCAGCCTGGTCGAAATAAGCAAGCGCCCGCTGCAGTTTTCGAAGATCCTCGCTGGGCGCGTTGCTTCGCGCGAGCAGAGGGGATATCAGCGGATGGTCCTTGGCGTCTTTATTCTCGAAGGCGGCCGCCGCGGTCTCCAGCGCCTCGCGTAATCGCTGCTTGAGCTCACCGGTCGCGGCTCGGGTATAGGTCACCACCAGCAGATTCGGCACCAACACATCCGCCTCAAGGATCAGTCGAAGATACAGCGCGGCGATCGTCCACGTCTTGCCCGTGCCGGCCGCCGCTTCAATCAGGTGGCTGCCCCGTAAGCTCACCTCGAAGGGATCCAGAGGGTGCATCCTGCTCACGCCCTCAGCTCCATGGCGGCGAGAAGAGGCTCCGTGACCTGGCGGGCCAATAACGGGAACTCGCCGTCGAGGGCAGTTTCGATCTCATGGCGAAAAGCGAGCGAGAAGTAGGGATCTGTGGATTCCGCTCGCGCTCGAGCGAACTCGCGACCTAGCCACTCCCCATAGGCCGCTTTTAGATCTCTTTTTTCGGCCCATTTGAAAGCGCTACGCGGGAAGAAAGCGAGCGGCAGAACCATACCCTGTGAATACAGATCCACCAGGCGGCCGAGTTCTGTTGGCGCGTCGATCGTTGACGATAGCGTGACCGTCTCATCAGGACTGATCACAAGGGTCGGCGCCGCCTGCCGATCCGGATCCGCATTCAACAGAAGGTGTCGACACCATGCATCCAGCATCGTCCAGGGGTTTAAACGATCGGCGAACCATAAAATTTGCTGGCCTTCGAAAATACCATCGAGCTCGCCTATAACCTGCCATTGCGCTATTGGGCTTTTCAAGGACAGCGTTTGCCCACGACCATCTCTCATCAGCGGTTTTAGCCTGAGACAAACGGATGTTGCGCTCGCCCAGATCGTCTCGCCCGCTACCTCGCCCGCCGGACCCGCCGGCATGAGACCGCTGTGCCTGGCGTAGTCGAGAAAATCCACTTTCTCTGAGCCCTCGAGTTGTCCGATAACTGCTTGACGAAACAAGGCTCGCTTTGAGCGGTAGTCGAGCTGCATGGGCTCACGGATAGGAAGAAATCCGGCGCTCCCCTCCAAGCGAACGTTCAGTCGATCCCGAAGCAGCGCTCTAGCGGGATTGGCCAAAAAATCGGAGAGGCGATCAATGGACAGTTCGCCCGGCTCCAGCGGCGACAGCATCTGCGCAAATAAGGGTGTACGGTCGCAAAGATCCTGAGTCGAGCCAGGGGCCATTTCATCGGCATAGCTGAATAAATCTGATGCCGGATCAAAATATCGACGACTGAAAGGCTGCAACGGATGTTGAATGATTCGCGCCCCGGCGCTCGCCTGATCCGCCTTCAATACTGAGGTTGCCTTTAGCAGTTCATCCACCACATTCGATGGCGGTTGCACACTATCATCCCGGGGATTGGCGCCTGAATAACTCACATAGAGTCGCTCCCGCGCAGACATGACCGCCTCAAGAAAGGCAAAACGATCGTCGTCCCGACGGTTGCGGTCTCCCGGTCGCGGCCGGGCCGCCATCTGATCAAGGCCGTGATGATTTTCCCGACCGGGAAAATCGCTGGCGTTCATGCCAACCAGACAGACCAGTTTTGCCGGTAAACATCGACCCGATGCCAGACTTGAGAAAGTGACTCCCCCGCTCATGAAACGGCCACCGGCCAGATCCGTCGTTTTTCGCCGGAGTGCATCTTTTATCACGGCGAGTGGCAGTACCTCATCGGAGTTGGCCGTCTGCCCGTCTCTGCCCAGCGACGCCAGCGCGTGGCGAAGACGAATGAGCGCATCACTCTCCTGGGCGGAGAAAAGAAAAAATTCATCAATAATGTCATTTAGGAAGACTATCCATTGCGACAATGATCGATCGACGCCCATCCGGCCCTGAAGGGCAATCACGGCTTCGATAAAGGTCCGCCAATGCCCCAACAACTCAGCCAAAGATGAATCGCCCGGCGCCAGAGGCAAGATTCCGTCCACGGTTTCGGTACCCTCGCCCAGACCAAAACCGAGCAACATCCGATCTGTACCACCCCGCCAGGTATGGGTTGGATCAAGCGCCATGCCGAGAGCATCAAGCGACGCCTTATCCGCACCCCAGACAATGCCCAACTTTCGAATCCAGCTTTCGATCTGATCGACATCCGCCTCGTCAATCGCGAATCGTGAGCGAATAAAGGGAAAATCCAGCAGGGCATGAACACGACGCGCGTCGAGGCGTGTGTCACCTATTGCCATCAATCCGTCCACCGCCCGAATGAGGGCGTTTTCCCTTAGGGCACCGCCCTCAGCAAGCGTCCAGGGAATGAAGCGATTTCCAGCCGCCGAGCCAAAGATGGCCGAAATCGCCGAGGCATAGTCAGCAAGCTTTGGGATCAGCACCCGCACGTCGGCAGGATACAAATGAGGATCCTGCTCGAAGGCGTCAAGCAGCTGGTCGTGAAGAACCTCAATCTCTCGCATCGGGCTATGGCATACGTGCACCTCGACCGAGCGATCAACTAGGAGGCCTGGCTCAGGCCCTTGCGAATCCTCGTTAAGTTCAACAATGTCTGCCTGAATGCTGCCCAGCATCGTGGTTCTTTCAGGCGTAAGGTAGGTCTCACGCTCAACCGCCTGAAGGGTCATAAGCTGAGACAGATACTGACGCCCTACGCGACCCATGGCGGCAAGGAGTCGGTTACCGGTATCGAGAAAGGGTTCAATAGCCTCGCCCTCAGAGGCGATCAGTCTCGCCCGCTCGCGATCGCTCACGATGTCGGCCCAGAATCCTGCGCTGAAATTCAGGTGATAAATATGGACTTCGGTGTGACGCGCCAACTGCGCTGCCCAGTCAAGAAACGCGGGAGACAGTCCGGATAAGGCAAACAACGAAAAGCGCCGAGGCAACTGCTCGCTCGTGTAAATATCTCCCTCGAGTTTTTCGTACAGCTCGCCGCGTAACCGCAGCCAGTGACGGGAATCTCCAGTCTTGACCAGTCGATTCCATAAGGCGCCCTGCCATTCTCCCGATGCACTTTCCTCCCAGGTCGAGATCCAATCAGGACGAAAGACTAAGTATTGCTCGTACAGTCTTCCCATCTGCCGCGACAACTGCCAAGCCCTTAATGGGTCTGCCGATTGCAGATAACGCCTCAAGGGCTTATGCGATTCAACAAATGGTGAATCCTGAAGCGCCTTGAAGACTCGCCAGGACAGCACTTCGGAGGAAAAGGCGTTGGTCTCGGGCACGTTCGACAACGTGACCCGGAAAATCTTCCAGAGCAGCTGTGCTGGCAACAGCCACTGCACATTGGCGCTGATACCAAACGCCTGGGCAAACCGAAGCGTTAGCCACTCGCTCATCGCAGACCCGGGCACCGCGATGATTTCTGGACTCAGAATCGACCCCGTTGGCCGCTTCAGATTATTCGCGAGTTGATCGGCAAGATCCTCAAGTCGATTGGCGTGGTAGAGAAAAAGCATCCGAAACAAACTGATGGGTAACGTGCGTTTTATTATGCTCACCTGACAGGCTCATTGCGCGAACCTGAGCATGACCGCTTGATGAAGCCAATCCCGGCCCCTGCCCACAAAAAAATGGCGCCTTGCGGCGCCATTTTTCTGCTTTGAGGGAAAAATTACTCGTTTGCTACCCTTTTCCACGCGTTATCAAAATTAATATGTGCCCCGAGTCACGCAAACGGATCACTGCCAAACGATTTTTGCGGCAACCGCCTAGGGTGCGCTCTTTGATCTCAACGAGCGGACTTCTTTGCGGGCCATCCACGTTGCCGCGCCAACAATAATGGCGCCCCCGCACCAGATCCAAAAGTCCGGACGCTCAGCAAACAAGATGAGACCAAACAGCGTCGCCCAAACCAGCTGCAAAAACGTAAAGGGCTGAACAGCAGATACCTCAGCCGCTGCAAGGGCACGCGTCATGCAGTAGTGGCCCGCGGTCGCCAGCATGGCGGTGGTGGCCAAAAGCACCAGTTCATGCAGTACCGGCGGCCGCCAAACCCACAAAGCGGGAGCAGCGAGCGCGAGGGTGCAAAACACTGAGAGCAGCACCACAATCATCGCGCTGGATTCTTTTTGGGTTGCGGACTTGACCATCAGGTAAGAGCAGGCAAACAAGGGCGCGGCGGCGAGCTGGGCAAACGCGCCAATATCAATCACGCGAAATCCCGGCCGTAAAATCAGCAAAGCGCCCAGAAACCCGACCAGAATAACGACCAGCCGGTCGCCGCGAAAACGCTCGTTGAGGAACAAAGCTGCCCCAAGCGTGGCGAAGATCGGTGTGGTGAATCCTAGTGCCGTGACTTCAGCGATTGGAATGCGACTCATCGCGAAAAACCAGAGCATCACACCGCCCCCATGAATCAAACCACGAAGCCCGTGGAAACCAAGACGCTTCCAGCTTAGGTTGAGAATTCCCGCCCGAGACAGCATGGGCAGAATAATGACTAAACCAAAACAGTATCGGATAAAAGCCGCCTGAATCGGATGCATCGTCGTGCCGAGATAGCGCACCGTAACCGTCACGGCAACAAACAACACACCAGTCAACAGCATCCAGGCGATGCCCCGAACATTTCCGGACAGCGGCGGGCGGATTCCCGGACTTGACGGCGACGGCATCAGTTGCCGTAGCGATCAACCGCTTTTTGCAGTCGTGCCTTTACCGCATCGCGCAGACTCCGCGGAGCGATGACCTCGACGTCGCCGCCATGACGCATAATGTCCATCACCAGTTCGGTTTCCTGGGAATATGGCAGCGTCAAGGTGAAGCTACCATCTGCCTCAAAGTGACCGCGCTGACGGGAGTGCCATTTTTCCCGCGACACCCAGCGCGCGGCCTCCGGCGAGAATCGCAGGACGGCCTCGTGGGTCTGCTCACCGGCAAAAATGCCGTAACCGGTCCCCAGCACTTTTTCCAATTCGTCTGACGAGACATTTTTCGCACTTTCAGTCTCGAGCACCTGCGCCGAGGCAATCGCGTCCACGGCAAAACTGCGTAAGCCACCACGCAGATGGCACCAGGCGTCGAGATACCAATTGTCGCGATAGTGGGCAAGGCGCTGGGGCGAGACGGTGCGGGCGGTGCGCTCACCGCTTCGGCGGTTGAGGTGCTCAATACGCAGTTGGTAGCGACGGAGCAACGCATGCGAGATTGCGCCAAAGACCTCGCTGTCGGACTGACGCGCAGCCATGTGCAGTACGCGAATACGCCGGGCGATCTCATCCACCGGATGGTCACCGCTATCCAGCAGGCGCCGAATCCGATCGCGTAGCGGGCCGATATGTGGCTCCAGTAGCCCAGGCTGCAGACTGGACAGCAGGTGCTCCATGGTCAAAAGCGCGTGTACCTCGGACGCGTTAAACCATAAACCCGGAAGCGCATAACGATCGCCTTCTGCCTCTTGACCGTCGTAGCGATAACAGCGGTTTTCTGTGTCCCAGACGATCGGCGCCGCAAGACGATCCCGCATGTATTCGAGATCACGGCGAATGGTCGCCCGCGAGATCTCCATCTCCTCCATCATCTCGCGAAGGGTCGTGCCCTGCCGGGCGCGCATCATGCGATCAATCGTGTAAAAACGTTCCGTGCGATCCAATCCGGATAGCCCGCTTATTCCGCCGCGTCATAGAGCGCATCACTGCGCGCCGCCATGATCAGGTCGTTTCGATGGATATCGTGAATCTTGTGCGTCCACCAGTCCACCGTCACCCGACCCCACTCCGTAGTCAAGGCTGGATGATGGCCCTCCGATTCGGCGATCTCGCCGACGCTGTTGGTGAATGCCAGCGCGTTCAAAAAATTCTTGAAGGTGTATACCCTTCGAAGACGAGGCTCATCATCAATCACCAGGCGCTGCCATCCCGACCGAGAGGCCAGAAATTCATCCAGCTCTGTTTCCGTCGCCGGCGGCGCACCGACCCGGCATGCCTCACAGGTCATTTGGCTGTAATCTGTCATTGCCTTCTCCCGTTAAGTGGACTCACGGGCTCGGCTACCGACTGCGCCCGACGATGGCAGAATAACGCAACTATGAATCTTGAGGAACATCTGATCGAGTGCCCCTACTGCGGCGAGGCGTTCACCGCGCTGGTGGATCCCAGTGTGGAGCTGGCTGAATACGTTGAGGACTGCGAGGTGTGCTGTCAGCCGATCGTCTTTTCAGTTACGGATAACGGGCCGGACGCTCCGCTCAGCGTGCACACCCGACAGGAAAATAACTGATCAGGTCGGCTCACCAGCGTAACGAGTCAGTCGACAGCCGTTGATTCGCCAATCTTCTCCCGTCTCCCGCACCATCTGGTAGGCAGCCAGCCAGAGGCTGCCGTCACGGGCGAACACCTTAACTCCGACAACCGGCCCGTCGGCGGTTTGCTTCACGCCAAGAAAGTCCACCTTTGAAGGTCGAATCAGCGCGCTGTAGCCATCTCGAACCATGGCCATGAAAATTTCATGGTTAGGAAACATCGCCTGAATCAGGGGCGAGGCCTGGGCATATGCTGTGTTCGAATCTCCCTGCGCGAAGGCACTTAGCTGTCGCGAGATGACCGCCTCCATCGCACCCGCGTCCGAAGGAGTAGAGGGCTGATCTGCTGTTGCCAATAAGGGCGCCAACATCAGAGTCAGGCAGGCGGCGCGTATCGAGAACGCGATGCGGATCATGCTGCTTGAAGGGAATCTCATATTTTTTCGCTCCTGTTCACTGTTCCGGTTATTCAGCCGGTAACTCATTCACGCAACTTTCCCGGGTCGCAAAGACTCTTAATTTGGCCGACGTGTCATCAGGTGAGCGTACTTGAGGTCTTCGAAACTGCCCCGATAGTCGTCCAGATTGCTGACCAGCATGTTTCGGTACTGCCCCGTGAAGTATTCCAGCGCCTTGTCGCGCTCCTCATCGTAGGCCAGCACGTCCTCCGCATGGGCAGCCACCACAAAGGCATTGAATCGAGACGCCGCAAACATCATGGCCTCACTGACGTTTTCCTTATGAAAACGCTGGGCCTGCTCATTTGCCAGATCAATGAACCGGTCCGCTATCTCACGGAGTTGCAGATCAAGCTCTTCGTCGCTCAGTTCGCCCGCAGCGGTTTTGTCGCTCATGGTTAACCCTCTTTTGTGACCTGGCTCATTGTAAGGGGGGGCGCATCAAGGCGCCATGGACGAAAATCGGGTCTTCCGGGGGCATATTTTTTTCAGCCGTTCCCCTTAGAGTACGCAGTCTTCATGGAAAGACTCTCTACCCATAACCTGCGCGCGGCGGGCGCCGTAGTGCTCGCGATGACCGCCATTACGGCCAGCGATGCCTTGGTAAAGGGCTTGCTCGACAATATCCCGCCGTTGCAATTCATTTTCTTGCGCGCGCTCGTGATTCTTCTGATCCTGGGCGTGGCCCTGATGATTCAGGGCAAGCCCTTGCCGCGCCCGAGCCTACGCCAACCGTGGCTCCTGATACGCGGAGGCTGTGAGTTCATGTCAACAGGGTTTTGGCTTTTTGGTTTGCAGTTTATTGCCTTGCCCACCGCGGCCGCGCTCGCGTGGACCTCGCCTATCCTGGTTACCCTGCTCGGCATCTTAATCTTGCGCGAGGCCAACTCATGGTCGCGTTGGATCTCTGTGCTGCTTGGATTTGCCGGCGTGTTGTGCGTGACCCAACCATGGGGAGCAGAATGGTCTTTGGTGCTCCTGTTACCCATCGCGACCGCTTTTACGAGCGCCTCGCGGGAGCTCGCCACACGATTCATTGACTCCTCCGCTCACCCGCTGCAGGTGTCGTTTCTCTCGGTGTTGGTGGTTGCTATCGGATCCGGGATCGGAAGCGGCTACCAATGGCAGGCCATGGGCTGGGAGTCAACCGGCGGCATCCTGATTTCCGCCTTGCTGGTGAGCGCGGCCTTTCCGCTGATGGTGACTGCCGTTCGGCTTGGCGAGATGTCCTTTATTGCGCCTTTTTTCTTCAGCGCCATCCCCGTCGCCATTATTCTTGGCTATCTGTTCTGGGGGGACACACTGAGCCCGATCGCCGTTCTCGGCGTGCTCGCCATTATTGCCGCGGGCTGGCTGAACGTGCGACGCAGTCCGACGCCAAAGGCTTCCGGAACGAGTAAGAGCGAATAAAAAAACGGCCGCAAAGCGGCCGTTTTTTGGGACACATCACAGACCGCTATTCGATCGACATCTTTGCCGGAGCCATCGCATCCCCAAGCAGCACTTCCACATAATCGATGCCCGCTCCGCCTTTCACAATACCGGTCGGCTCGCCCATCAAGCCGTAGGCGCTTGGTGTAATCCAGTTCGCGAACGTTTCCGTCGAGAGAAACGGCGCGTAGTTAGCAAAGTTAAAAGCCTGCATGTAGTTTGCTGGATTCATGGCATGGATGTAAGCATGAGGCGTCATCCAGTAGGCATAGGTGTTTACATCAAGGAAGGTGGCATAACTCGCCGGGTTGAACCACGCCATCCAGTTCTTCGGATTGATGAACTGCACATAGAACTGTGGGGTCATGAATTGGGCATAAGTCGCCGGGTTGGTGAACGCCATATGAAAATTCGTATGGGTACGCGGGTTCATAAGAACCGCCCATCCCGCCGGATGCATCGGGTTAAAAGGCATGGTATTGCCGGGAGCCGGCATATTTTCGAACCAGGTGCCTGGGGCCATCAGATTGATCTGGGCGTCGGGGCTCTCCGGGCTCATTGAGTAGTCCGCTTGAGCGGTGCCAGCCAGCACGAGGGCCGCGGCAACAGCAATTCCTTTCAGGTTTTTCATCGTCGTTTTCCTCTTGATACGGCGCCGACCGACTAAATCGGCTTGCCTGTTTAAATTTGTCATTTCATTATATTCTTATAGACTTGCTGATGTATTGGCCCTTGGGAGTAACCGGCTCACCTCCCATTGGAGATACGATTTCTCCTTTTTATTTCAATAAATCAATTATTTATTGCTAATCGACTCCTTTTCGGCCAGCTCAATTTCGGCTAATCTGCGCCGATGCGTTTCGATGAGAAAAGAGTTCTTGTAACCGGCGCCTCTCGCGGTATCGGACGGGCCATCGCGATCCAATTCGCTGCGGCCGGCGCGTGTGTGGCGGTGCATTATCGAACGGACGAGGACGCCGCGAGGCAGACCCTCGCCTCCCTGTCTGGGAAAGGACATGTCTTATGCAGGGGCGATGTCGCCGATCCCATGATCGCGCAACAATTGATATCAGATTGTGTCGGGAAACTCGGCGGTCTCGACATTCTCGTCAACAACGCCGGAATTTTTGAGGCCCACCCCGTTGAAAACGTGTCTTACAGTGACTGGCAGCACGCGTGGTCCCGTACCCTGGCCGTCAACCTAATCGGGCCAGCCAACCTCGCCTGGCTGGCGGTTCACCATATGAAAGTGAACGGAGGTGGCCGCATCGTCAACGTGGGATCACGGGGCGCCTTCCGTGGCGAACCCCGCTGTCCCGCGTACGGCGCAAGTAAGGCCGGATTACATGCCATGACACAGTCACTGGCTCAGCAGGTAGCGCCTCTTGGCATTTTTGTCGGTGCCGTTGCCCCGGGCTTTGTCGAAACCGATATGGCAAGCACCGTGCTTAACGGGCCTGACGGCGATAGCGTTCGAAATCAAAGTCCTCTTGGGCGTGTCGCTAAACCCGAGGAAGTCGCCCATGCGGTGTTGTTTCTGGCATCGACCGGCGCTGAGTTTTCAACCGGCGCCATTATTGATGTGAACGGCGCGTCTTACCTCAGAACCTGAACTAGCCGCTGCGATCGACCTTGATGACGTCGCAGGCCGCCCGAAAAAGAGCCTCAGAAAGATCGCCTGCCTGTTCCATGAGTTGATCACACCCGAGAATCGTGCACTCGTCATACGCCGACAGGGGCACCGTCCAGTTCTCACCTTCGACACCATAGCCTTTGCGGGTCAGGCAAGCCACGCGAAACGTATGAATCATGCAAAACCGTTCAGCGTCGACACCTTGCAATGCCGTGGGAGCGGTGCACTCTGGAGCCGCGTGGACGGCGTGAGCGAACCCCAAAAACAACGCCATCCAAGGTCGGATTAGGGGCTCTAGTTTCATCATAAAAACCCGATCGAGTAAACTCTTGCCCTGAAAAAGTATATGGAAGATTCGACCATGAAATTTACCAAAATCTTTTTTGCGGTCATTTTGTCAGGAGCGGGGCTTCAATCCAGTGCTCACGATGCGGGAGATGATACGGATAAAGCCATCCATTACCGGCAATCGGGATTTCAGATGATGGCATGGCATTTCAAGCCCATGGGCGGGATGGTTCAAGGCAAAATTGACTGGGATCTCGCGTTATTCCAGAAGCACGCCAACGCCGTGGCGGCTATCGCCCCTCTCCCGATGAATGGATTTCTACCGGATACCGACATGGGTGATACCCATGCGAAGAGCGAAATCTGGGAGAACTGGGAGGATTTTTCCGAAAAGATGAATGCGCTAGTGAGCGAAACAAGGACCCTGGCAGAAACAGCGTCCGGCGGAGACCGGGACGCCATTAAGGAGCAATTAATCAAAACGGCTGGCACCTGTAAAAGCTGTCATAAAAAGTACCGTGAGAAGATGTAAAGCCGCGATCACTGGACGGCTGGTTTTAGGCTTAATCCTCCCCGTCACAGTGGGTATTTGCGTAGGGTGCACACATTCCATCAATTCATCCTCTGAGCGCACAGTGATCTGCAATGATGTGCCGCATGGACCCGACTGGGAATGCGCCGGCGGGGGTAACGGGCGCGGAAAACCGCCGACCTGAGCGCCGCCTGCCATCAGCAGCAGCAACAGACCTCTACTGGCGTTGGCCGCTATCGGCCGAGCGCTAGGAAGAGACCAATGGCGACCCCGAGAAAAATAAAAAGGGCCCGCAACCCGGACCGCGGTTGAGGCGCTCGCGCCGGCGCCTCAACGACCGTTTTACCGTGGATCAGTGGGGTCAGCAGGTTTTCTCGTTTGAAAAGCCAATGCATAACGATCGCTGCGATATTTAGTCCAATAAAAGCCAAAATGCAGTTGAAGAGCAGATAATGCACGCCGGTCATGGCATCACTTATTTCTTTACCCACCCAACCCGACAACGGTCCTTCAAAGAAAAGGTCGTCATTGGAAAAAAGACCGGTGCCCGCCTGAAGTAACAGCAATATGAGCAGTGTCAACACTGACCATCCCCCTGCCGGGTTATGGCCGATCGTTTGTGGCATCGGCCTGCGGGTAAAAAAACCCGCCAAATAAGCCATCACCACTCGGGGCGATCTCAAGAAGGTAACGAACCTCGCCGTCTCACTCCCGACAAAGCCCCAGATCACACGAGTGAGCACGAGCGCCAGCACTGTCGTGCCTAACCATCGGTGCACATTCATCCAATCGCCCTCTGATTCCGCGGTTACCCATAGGGCGATCACAAGAACCACCAGGGCCCAATGAAAAACTCGTATACCTAGGTCCCAAACCAGGATCGGCTGCTTCTTAGCCAGAACAGGGCGCTGATTTTCGGACGAATTAGTATTCATATTTCCCCAGGAATGGCCAACAAGACAGCCAATATCCCATCATGCTTAACTTTAAGAGAATATTCTTAGACGTGCCTGAAGCAAAGCCTGCGCTCAATTAAATAGATCATTGTCTCGGGCGCGCTGGCGCATGAGCGCGCACTGCCCCTCTGTAAGATTTACGTTCTCCGATGAGGTATCGCTTCGCATTAGATTACCCGAGGTGTAAACATGCGTCCCGTCGTCCAACAGCACGTGCACCAGTTCATGAGCCAGCGCAATGTGCGGGTCTCGACTCATTTCGGTAATCCAAACCGAAAATCGTAGGGCGGGCCGAGATCGGCTGTTCGATGTGCCGAATGTAACGGCATCGAATCCCGGTCGATCCAGGGTATCGCGCACAAAAAATACCGCGGCTCCACGACGTGGCACCGCGTCGGCAATCCGGGCGGCGTTCGGACGCGAGAAATCAAGCAGGGTCTCGTTAGCACTCAGGTGGAAAAAGTCGCCGGGCTCCAGGACAATATTGCATTGAGCCAGGATGGTTGCAGCCCCCTCCATAATCGCCTCTATCCGGTCCGAGTTCCAGCCGGTGGCGTTGATCATGACCAGAGTGGGACGAAACGCCAACCCATTTTTCAAGGGCACCGCCGCGCTTGAGGCTTGGGCGGTCAGCCGGATGGAACGTACGTCAGCAGCACGGGCTAAATCGGAAGGCTCACGTATCCAGCCTACCCTGACGAAATTCCCCGGCTCAGCGTCAGCCAGAGCAAATATCTGATCACGCAATGCCGAGGCGCTTAAGGTGGGTTGCTCGGCGAGCAGGCGCGCGGCCAGTGCGGTAACTCGAGCCACCGCGTAACTCGATCCGGAGACATCAGCCGGACGTCCGGAGAAATCAACAGTAGCGATATTTTCGCCCGGAACCAGAAGGTCCACGCTGTCTCGTCCCCAGTTTGATCCCTGGGCGGGGAATCCATCATCGGCTACCGACGTGACCACAATCATGTTATCAAGCGGCAGTGCAGCCGGGAACACAGGATCCTGATCAATGTCGCGTCCATCGTTGCCCGCTGAAACCACAAAGAGAAGTTCGGGATGCGTGAGCGCCGCCTCTTCAAACGCGGCCCACTCCAGTTCATCCGAACTGCCGAGCGACATGTTGATGATTCGCGCGCCTGACGCCGCCGCTTTCACTATGAGCTTGCTCATGCGCTCCATGTCGGGGCGTGGATATCGGTAGGGGATCAGTCGGGCTTGCGGTGCCTCGCGAGCAATGATGCCGGCGACCCGCGTCCCGTGACGCTGTGGAAAAAATATCGATCGACTGGGGTGCGAGTCAAAGGGGCGTTCATCCATATCCCAAAAATCAAAACCGAGGACTTGCCCACCACTATCACGAGCAAGCCTGTCGCCGATTACCGGCAACAGATAATTCACGCCCGAATCGACGATCGCGACCGTCACGCCTCCCGGATCCGCCCCGTTGGGCACAGGCGGGTTCATAGGAATTTCCGGCTCTGCCAGATTCCATTGTGAATCGAGAATTTGCAGTGCCGATGCGCTCGATCCTTCATATCGGATGGCTCTGAGCTGACGGGTATCACATGCCCCATCAGCGATCAGAAGGCGTGAGGGCTTTGATTGCCGATCAAAAAACTCAATGCTGAGTCGGCGCAACTGCTGCTGAGGGGCAATGCGCTCAACGGCGATCGCTTCTCCGCTGTCAAAACTCAAACGCTGGCGCCAGCCAAAAACCATCTCTCCACGTGAGAGTATCTCGCGGCGCTCCACCGTTACGCCGGCGAACGCTTGATGGATAAACGTCTCGTCCAAGTCCTGACACGCCCAGTCCAACAGGCGAGCGGCGCGGTCACGATCAACCAGAAGCGTGCTGGATTGCGCAGTCGGCAATATAAAAAGCCCGATCGAAAGGATCAGCAGCTTACCCATGAGCGCCGCGCTCCGGGCGGTGCAGCGCGAAAGGAGACACACCATGGGAGCGCTTAATCGCGAAGCGCCACCATATCGATCTCAACCAGCGCGCCTCGCGCCAGTCCGGTTACCCCAATGCAGGTGCGCGCCGGTAGCCGGTCGAGCGGGAAATAACTCCGGTAGGTTTGATTCATCTCCTCATAATCCCGCTCGAAATGAGTCAGATACGCCCGACAGGAGAAAACATTTTTCAAATCCAACCCCATCTCGTTTAAAACGATAATGAGATTGTCCATGACCCGACGCGTCTGAGCCTCAATGCCCGCAGGCAGGGGCGCTGAATCATCATTCGGGTCCGTGGGCATCTGACCCGTAAGCTGGATCCACCCGTGTGCCTCAGCCGCATGACTGAAGGGCGCGACATGCGTTGGCGCTTTATCAAAATTATGAAACAGTGGCAGCTCGCTCAATCGTTATCTCCTGAACGTAATCGGCCGACCCACCACCCACCAATCCCAACAGCGATGCAGCAGGTAAGCCATTAAGGTGAACGCTATCGACACAAAGCCCCAGCCCACCACATCATCGTGGGGCATCCAAGCAGGCACGCCAAAAACGATTGCAGCCAGCCAACTGCTCCAGATCACAAGCCAACCCAGTCGGTATATGGGTCTAAGAAAGTTCGTGCTGCGAACAAGTCGAGCCAATGCGTGCCACCTGTTAGGGTTAGAATTCTCGCACGATATCACAAGCCTCTCTGCAGGCAGCAAACGTCCGGGAGGGAGTTATGGTCATCGTTGTTTTTGAATTCGAGCCCATGCCCGAGTACGTCGACCGCTACTTCGAGCTCGCCGGCGCCCTGCGGAGCGAAGTCGAAAAAATAGACGGCTTCATCAGCGTGGAGCGTTTTGAGAGCGTAAATACATCCGGACGCTTCGTTTCCGTCTCCACCTGGCGAGACCTCGACGCGGTGAGGGCCTGGCGTGAGTTTGCCGAACACCGTGCGGCTCAGGACGAATCCAAAAACGTCGGAATGTTTCGCAATTACCGCATCCGCGTGGCAAGCGTGGAGCGCGACTACCACCTCTGACCCGTTACCCCATATGAAGACGATATCCGCTCTCCGCGAACCCCTAAAGCAGACCGCTCTGGTCGACTGGGGATCGCCCCCGACCATGATCGAGGGTCATTCGACCACGCGCGGCGCGCTCCTGCACAAGGGGCCCGACGGCCAATCCGAGTGCGGATTTTGGGAATGTACGCCCGGCACGTGGGCCTGCGAGGTTACCCGCGATGAGTTCTGTCATTTCCTCGAGGGCGAAGCGGTCTACACATCAGAGGGCGGCGAAACAACCGAGATTGCGCCCGACACTGTTGCATTTTTTCCGGCAGGCTGGAGCGGTCAATGCCGAGTCGTCAAGACCGTCAAAAAGGTCTACATGATTCGATAGACTTTAGTGCTTGGGTCGATGCATCGCAATCTGATGCAAACGCGCCAATACCGCTGCCGCCTGATGAGCCTCTGGCAGTTCGTCATCCACCAGGCTTGAGCACAGCACGGTAGCTGCAGAGAGACTGCCGGTCAATGAAAAAGCCGTCAGCACGGCGTCGCGAACCACCACAGACTGCAGGATCGACGCGGGTACTTGGCTGGACGATGGGCTTTGGTTCTCTTTTTCCATAACATCAAGGTGCGGCCAACTTCTGAGTTTTCAAGAGCTCCGCGAAAGCCCGTCGCACCACAGGAACGTTCGACCAGCGCCTGCTTTGAGGTTATGCTCAAGCGCCGGCCGGCGTTTTGGGATCAAAACCATGAAAACAACACAGAAATTCTGCGCCTCTCGAGCAAACGAGGCGAAATGGACTCAGGGGCTTAGGAAGTTTTTTGAGTATCGCGATCTGGGGGTGAGCGCTGCCACCCACGGCGAGTACAACGCACACGTAATCCGCGTAAAGCAGCCCGTGACAGAGTTTCCTCATACCGGGCCTCATGTACACGACCTTAAGTTTCAGATGATTTATATCCTCAAAGGCTGGATACGTTTCACCTACGAGGGTCAGGGCGAATTTACCTTTGAGGCGGGTGACAGCTGCCTACAGCCGGCAGGGATTGTGCACGACGAGATTGCCTGTTCTGATGATCTCGAGCTGATCGAATTCACATCGCCGGCATCATTCGAAACCCGGCGGCTCGAGGAGAACCACGCCTGATCATGTGAGTCCAGCAACGCGCTAGGCGTCGCGCGCCCACAGCTGCCGTGTGAGGATACCCACACGAGTCTCGATAACCTGCATAGCGTCCAGAATTATGTCCTCGCGGAAACGTCGTCCGATAATCTGCACCCCGGCCGGGCGGCCGGCCACCATGCCGATGGGGGTCACCCCGGCCGGAAGACTGACCCAATTGATACCGGTGCTGTAAATGGCCGACTCAAAAAGTTCTCGGGTAGCCTGAAGACTTCGCTGGTCGCAGTCCCAGTCCGGTGTAGGCTGCAGAAAATAAGGGGAGAGCACGAGAGGGGTCGCTTCAAGAAACTCGTTCCAACGGCGCGTCATGGTCGAGCGCGCCTTTATCCCCATCCGGTACGCCTTTGGATCCGCGATCTGTCCCATCTCAAAATACCACTCAAAAATCTGCTGAACGGTCTTGCTGCCATGCGCGCGGGCAAGCGGCATCAAAAAGGCTTCCAGTTCGGCTCCCAGAAACCGAAACCAGTCTCTCGCCGCATCATCGACCGAGGGCGTAGTGACGGCCTCGACTGCGTAGCCGGCATCAGAAAGATAGCCGGCCGCTCGATCTATCGATTCAACAATTTCCGGATGAACCGGATGGCCGTACGACTCTGTGGTCACGCCCACCCGAATCGGCCCCGACGGCGCTGGCCAGTCTTCAAACGGCACCGGCATCCAGAAGGGATCTCTGGCATCGGCGCCTGCCATCACCCTGAGGGCAAGCCGAACGTCCGCCACGTCTCTGCAAATAGGCCCCTGCACTGAAATCAGCTGCGCCAGCAAACCGCGTTCCTCCTGTGCCGAGGGCAAATAGGCCGGCACCCGACCAAAGGTGGGTTTGATGGTCGACAGTCCGCAGTTAAAAGACGGGCACCGCAACGACCCGCCAATATCGTTGCCGTGATGGATAGGCCCAAACCCCGCCGCACAGGCAGACGAGGCGCCGCCGGAAGACCCTCCCGGGGACGCCTTCTCATCCCAGGGATTGAGCGTTCGACCAAACAAGGGGTTATCCGTCGTCAACCGCATGGACAGTTCAGGCGTATTGGTCCGTCCAATAATGATGGCGCCGGCTTTTTTCAGGTTTGACACCACGGGCGAATCATCGGGCGCAATCAGATCAGCAAAAGCCGGCAGCCCGTTGGGGGTCGGCTGGCCTTTTACATCGACATTCGATTTGATGGACACCGGCACGCCGTGCAGAGGTCCTAGCGACTCACCGGCCCTCACCTGCCGATCAGCCGACCGCGCCTCCTCGAGAGCCTGATCCGTAAGGTCGAGCACGATGGCATTCAGCTTGGGGTTGTGACTGCGAATTCGGTTCGCCACCGATTCGATCAGCGCCTCGGCGCTAAAACGCCGCTCCCGTATTCCCGCTGCGGCATCGCAAGCGCTCAATTGCCAGAGTTCGTCCGCCATCGGCTCCTTCCTCCGTGATCATCCACGCCGATCGTTAGTCGATTCGATTCAGTCAGTGGTATCGTTCATTCTTTCACTGAAGCATAGTGGAAGACTTGACCAACGGAAACCTCTGGTGACGAACCGCTTCCCGATCATCCTTGGCCTTACGCTTTTGGCTTTATGGTCTCCAAGACTGTCCGCAGAGGAGTTGAGGGCGATCGGCGTACTCGCGTTTCAGGGACCGGCCGAGGCCTTCAATCGATGGCGGCCTACCGCTGACTACCTATCCGAAAAAATTGAAGGCGTCACGTTCGAGATCAGGGCCTACGACCTCAAGTCGCTTCGGAGCGCGGTTGAAGACAATCAAATTGATTTTGTTCTAACCAATCCCGGTCAGTATGTTCGCCTCGAGCACTTCTTCGGCGTCTCCAGACTGCTGACCCTTCAGATCGACCACGGCAGTCATCCACATAACGAATTTGGCGCGGTCATCTTTACCCGCCGCGATCGCGAGGATATCCAGACGCTCGCTGACCTAGAAGGAAAAACATTTGGCATCGTGTCGGCTGCCGCCTTTGGTGGTTTCCAAATGGCCTATCGGGAAATTCGCCAAGCCGGGGTCGATCTGCTCAAGAATACACGGCAACTAAAGCGTTATGGTTTCCCGCAGGATGCCATTGTGGAGGCCGTGCGCTCAGGTGAGGTCGACGCCGGCACGGTCAGAACGGGTGTCCTTGAGAAACTGATCGCGAGCGGTGCCATCGGGCTTAACGAGCTCAAAGTCTTGAACCCGCAGGGTTTCTCGCCTAATTTTGATTTATTGCGCAGTACCCGGCTTTATCCCGAATGGCCGCTTGCCAAGCTGAGAAACACGCCAAACGATCTCTCGAAACAGGTCGCCCAGGCCCTTTTGAATTTGCCATCTGATAACCCCGCCGCGGTTCGAGGTCGAATTAATGGTTGGACCATCCCCTTAAGTTACCAACGGGTCCATGCCCTGCTTCGGGAACTGCACCTGACACCCTATGAGATCAGGCCGCTATCGTTCAGGGATACGCTCGAGGTCTATCGAAACGAGATTTTATTTGCCTTAATCATTCTGATGACGCTACTGGTCACGACCGCCATCATCTTTCGAGCGAACCGACGTCTGCGCGTCTCCCAGATTCAGATCGCGGAACACCGCGATACCCTTGAGAAGCGGGTCGCTGAGCGCACAGTCGCCTTAAGCGAGGCCAACCTCGCGCTGAGCGAAGATATCCAGCAACGCAGGAAAGTCGAGGCGCGTCTCGAGCGATCGCGACAGGCGCTTCAGGATCTGTATGAGATTTCCGTCGCCCAGCAAGTGAGTCATCCGGAGCGTCTCCAGCGTCTGCTCGTGCTGGGTCGGTCCTATCTCGATGCGAAAACCGCCTCACTGTTCACTGGCACTCCACCAGACACCATCGCGACTGACCCGGTGACAGAACCCAGGTTGTCCGAGCCGATTCAAGCCGAGATTCGCGCCGTGGCAGAACGCGCCGTCCCAGGATCATCTGAACTTACAGAATCCAGTGGCCGCAGTGGAGTACGTATCATCAGGATTCCGGTGAAAACCGCGATCGACGAGGCAGGATCGATCGTTTTTTACGACGTCCAGCGAGTTCTGGAAACGGAAGATCGCGAAATCATCTACCTGATGAGTGAATTCATCGCTTCTGAGATGATCCAGCAAGCCATCGAAGACGAAAACGCACGGCATCAGTCTCAACTTAGCCACGTGACTCGTGTCAGCACCCTCGGAGAAATGACCTCGGGCTTGGCTCATGAAATCAATCAGCCTCTGACCCAAGCGTTAAATTACGTAAACGGTACGCTTCGACGCCTGCATGCCAACCGACGGGATCCTGGTGAGATCGAAAACGGCCTTAAGCAGGTCGCGGCCAGCATTGGTCGCGCCACCGAAATCATCCAGCATCTACGCCATCTGCTCCAAACCGGCACGCCGGAGAAGCATCCTTTTGATATCAACGTAGCGATCCGAAATATCGCCCGGCTTTGCGGTGCCGAGATTCGTCAGAAGCGCATCGTTCTGACACTTACTCTGGGCGAGGATCCCATTTGGATAACCGCCGACCGCATTCAGATTGAACAGGTGATTCTCAACCTGCTGAGAAATGCATCGGATGCGACGCCGGACTCAGGCGTAATCGAAATTCGATCTCGAGTGGATCAGGACGTCTTTCGACTGGAGATTCAGGATAGCGGACCCGGGTTTCAGACAGACGACCTCCAGCAATTGTTCGAGCCGTTCTACTCCACCAAAGATTCAGGGATGGGTCTTGGGCTATCCATCTGCAGAAGCATTACCCGGGCGCATAACGGCACACTGCAAGCCATCAGCTCATCTGACGGCGCAACCTTTATACTGGAGTTGCCACTGAGCATCCGTAATGGCTAACGAAACCACAGTATTTGTCATTGACGACGACGACGGCGTTCGCGAGTCGCTGCGCTGGCTGCTGGAGTCCGCCGAGCTCAATAGCGAGCTGCATCCCGATGGAGAGGATTTTCTGACCCGCTATGAACCCGGTAGGCTCGGCTGCGTCGTTCTGGACGTCCGCATGCCCCGCATGGATGGCCTTGAGGTGAACCGCCGCCTCCGGGCCATTGACCCGACCATCCCGGTTATCGTCGTGACCGGTCACGCCGACGTACCGATGGCGACGCAAGCCATGCGCGAGGGCGCTTTTGATCTCATCGAAAAACCCTACAGCGATGATGCTCTCCTGGAACGGATCCACGCCGCCGTGGAGAAGCACCGCGATCAACTCGATCAGGTAAAACACCATAGCGACGCCTTTTCACTCTGGACGACGCTGACGCAGCGCGAGACCGAGATCCTTGAACATGTCTTCAACGGCAAGACCAACCGTGAAACGGCTGACGAGTTGAACATCAGCATTAAAACGGTAGAGCTGCACCGAGCGAACCTGATGAAAAAGCTCGGCGCCAGCGGCACAGCAGATCTTGTGCGCATTACAGCGGAGCTAAAACTGCTCGATTTTTAAACCAGAGCCCCGCTTCTGACTCTATAGAGCACGGTCTTAGGGAAAACCCCTATTGGTGAGCCAGACCATTTCCAGAAAAATGGTATAAGGAACGTCGTTCCGTTGACTAAGACACACTCCATCAAACCAAAGGACTGATAGACATCATGAAGATTTTCAAAACTCTCATCGCGGCCCTGATCGGCGGCGCCATGGCGCTTGGCCTGTCCACCTCCGCATCGGCAGATGGCCACGGTTACGGCAAACAGAAAGTCGTGTATCACGTGAACTACTACGACGCCAAACGTCAGACCGGCGCCCTGCGCAACATCCAGAACCACATTAATGCGGTAGGCGCGGAAAATCTGGACCTGCGAGTGGTCATGCACGGTAATGGCCTTTCGCTGCTCCTCGAACCTGATCAGGTTGCCAATACAAAGATGAAGTCCGGCAGCGCCGATGACGACATGACCGCTCGCATCGCAAACCTCAAAAATCAGGGTGTCACCTTCAAGGTGTGCGCAAACACGCTGAAGGGTCGAAAGGTCGCTTTGAATATGCTCTACGATGCCTCTGAAAGTGACATCGTCCCGAGCGGCGTTGCCGAGATCGCCCATCTGCAAGGCCAGGGATTCGCGTACCTGCGACCCTAATTCAAGAACGCTCTCGCCGCCGGTCCGCCACACGGTGGACCGGCGGTTTTTTTATGCCTGATCTTTCATATCCGACAGCTTTGCGGATACACCTGAATCCGCGGCACCTTGCCCTCGCGCAGTTCTTCCTGGATGCGCTCCCAGTACGGCACGCTCGTGAGGTCACCGTGCACATCGCGGAACAACTTCCGCAGATCTGGGTCTGAGATACGAAGACCCCATTCGATTTCCTCCGGCAGAAAAATCACGCCTTCCTCAAAATACCAACTCGGAATGTCCTCCTCGCCATCGTAGCGGTCCTGATTGCTTCGAATTTTCACCTCGGTAAAGGTTTCCAGCGCGTCGTAGTCAAAGAGATAGACCCGGATATGACTACCCACACCGTAATTGCGGCCATCCAGATCGCGGTTGAAAATATTTCCAGCCATGTTGTTCTTGATGCAATATCCCAGACTGATGACCGCTTCGGCGCACTCCTCGGGTGACGCCTGTTCCAGAAACACCGGCAATGGAATCATTTTGCGCTGCACGATGAGATGGTGGAAGAAAACATCCTCGCCCCTCAGCGATACCGCCGCACCCGCCGCATCGAGCATCTCCGAGAGCAACGTATCAGCGAAGTGTTTTTTCGGTAGGGTGACGTTGTAATAAATGGCGTTATCCAGCATGGACCCCGTTCGGTTGATGTCGTGCACTCGCCGGTACTTCTCAAGCACCGACGGCACGCCCTCGAAATCACCCCACTTGTAGTTTTCGGTGGGATGGTCCCGAATGACCTTCAGGTTGTAAACGGACCCCGGCGCCTGAAAGCCGATCGCGACCGTACCGGGAAACCCAATCGCCGTATCAAAGATCGCCTCGGGAGACTCAAGCTCCGCCGCCAGCTCCTCCATAACGGCGACTTTCCCGAAGTGATTGAACCCGATGGACGAGTAATGAAGTCCGAGCGGGCGTTTGGGCATGATTCCGTGCAAAAACTGGGCGAGCTCATGGTAATGATCGTTCGTCACAATGAAGTTAGCGCGCGTCGTACTGAACAAATTGTGAGCCTGCGCCTCATCACTCAACACGGCATCGATATAAATGCCGCGCTCATCAATCTCCAGAGCGAGAATCAAGGGGATCACCTCGCCACCTGTTAAGCGCACCCGACCGACTACGTAGACCCCACGGTTGCGGTAGAACCCCCCTCGCACGACATCGACCCTTTCGATCTGATCGGTTAAAGCACGCTCTGCAAAATCCGCGTTCACGCGGGCGGCCGCGCGGGCCACATCACTCTCCTTATCCCGGTAGGGAATCGAAAACTCTGTTATCGAAAGCATGTTGCTGATCAGCGTTTCACTGATCTTGGCAGTATCGATAGTCAAAATGGCACCGCCATCATCCGTTGCCGCGGATTTAATGCCGACCTGATAATCCACGGGATACCACTCATCAAAAAACACCACGCGCCGCACCGAATGCAAAAAGGCGAGTGCCAGATCCGCCTCGTAGCGACCTATCGTCGCCTCGCGAAAGAGGATTTCAAGTTGATCCCATAGCGCGCCGGCATTGACCGCTTTGGGATACTCGGACATGAGCGTCTTTGCAAACGCGTACATGCGCTCGCTGTAGAGCGTCAATCGCTTGCGGCTGTTCTCGATGGACTGGGGAAAGTCCCGTGACTCAAAAGCCGACTTGGCCATCTCAGGAATCGCGCAAAAATCCCGGTAGTACTCGTCGAACACGTCAAGCGCCCA
>JAYNKS010000002.1:0-15445 GCA_038111345.1 Gammaproteobacteria bacterium
CTCCAAGACCGGCGAAAAAATCCCGGCCCATTTCATCAAAACGATGGAATTCTCGCTGAACGGAACGGCGGTAGCGCAGGCCGACCTCGGCACGGGCGTGTCGACGAACCCGTTGATCAGCGTACATCTGGCAGACGCGAAGCCTGGCGATACCGTCGGCGTGAATTGGGTGGATAACAAAGGCGAGTCGGATAGCGCTGAAGCAGCGGTGAAGTAAGCAGTAATAAGCGCAGTAGGCAGTTAAAAGCAAAGAGAGAGCAGAGAGCACAGGAGACCCGAATGGGAAACGTTGGGTCTGGTTACTCGAGGAGAGCAAAAATGAAAAAACTGGTTTCGCTAGCGTTCGCAGCAGGCATCGCGATGGTGGGTGCATCAGCCGTGCAGGCGATTTCTGAAGCGGAGATTAAAAAAGACATCGAGGAGTTTCAGGGATTCTTCCTGAAGCGCTTTCCTGGTCTGACACTGGAGGACTTCTCTGATGGCGTAAACGCCCTGCCGCAGTACGCACACCGGCGCGCCAACTGGGAAATCAATATGGAGTTTCCGCAGTTTGAGCCGGAGATGGATAAGGCCGCTGAAGAATGGGCAGCCCCGTTCCAAAACGGCAAGTCCCTTGCCGATTGCGACCTGGCCCCAGCCCAGAACTATCCTGTGTTTGATGCCGCCACTGGCGATCTGCGCACCGTCGAAGGGGATATCAATGCCTGTCTGAAGGCCAACGGCGAAGAAGTGATTAAGAACGTGAAGCGCGGCAAGATGGCCCGCCTCGTCGCCCACTATAAATCGCAGTTCAACGGCGAGAAGATGGCAGTCGATTATTCTGATCCGGGCGCTCAGGCCTGGTATGAGAAAGGCCGTCAGTTCTACTGGGCCAAGCGCGGCCAGCTGAACTTCTCATGCGCGGACTGCCATGTGCATAACTCTGGCAACAGCGCTCGCGGTGACGTCCTGAGCGCTGGCCTGGGTCACGGCGTTGGCTTCCCGGTGTGGCGCACCAAATGGCAGGTGGCAGGGAAGCCTTGGGGCACTATCCATCGGCGCTATGGCGGTTGCAACAACCAGGTGCGTGCCGATGGTTTCAAGGCTCAGGGCGAGGAATACAAAGCGCTCGAGTTTTACGAGTCTGTGATGAACACCGGCGTGCCGCTTAAAGTGCCGAGCCTGCGCCAGTAGCGACACCATGTAAAACAAAGGCCGGCGCCGTTTTTAAGCATAAGACGGCGCCCGGCCATTACGCTAAAAACCTGGCTACCATGCCAGGTTTTTTTCTTCGAAGAGCATAGCCTTTAGAAACAAAGGATCGCTGATATGAGTCTGAATCGACGTGATTTTATGCGCCTGCTCGCAATGGCGGGAGCGGCTGGAATGAGCCTGAACGGTCGTGTGTTCGCCGATGCGGCGGTGGATTACGATGTGCCTGCATTCGGTAACCTGTCGTTGATGCACTTTACTGACTGCCACGCACAGCTCATGCCGGTGTATTTTCGTGAGCCGAACTTTAACGTTGGTATTGGCGAGGCATTTGGCAAACCGCCACATGTGGTGGGCGATCATTTTCTGAAGCATTTCGGGATTGCGCCGGGCTCGGCAAATGCGCATGCGTTTACTTTTCTGGAGTTCGAGGCAGCGGCGCGGAAATATGGCAAGGTAGGCGGATTTGCCCATCTTGCCACGCTGGTCAAACGTCTGCGCGCGTCGCGCCCCAACAGTTTGCTGATGGACGGGGGCGATACTTGGCAGGGCTCAGCCACCGCGCTATGGACAAAAGGTCAGGATATGGTGGACGCCTGCAAGCTGCTGGGCGTTGACATTATGACCGGACACTGGGAGTTCACCTACGGCATCGATCGCGTCAGCGAGATTGTGAGGGAACAACTCGCACCCATCGAGTTTTTGGCGCAGAACGTGGTGTTAACTGAAGACGCCGCATTTGAGGGCAAGCCGGCGTTTGATGAGGAGTCCGGCCGCGTTTTCAAGCCATACACCATGCGGGAAATGAACGGCATACCTGTGGCGGTGATTGGTCAGGCGTTTCCGTATACCACGCTTGCTAATCCGAGATACATGATCGAGGACTGGAGCTTTGGTATCCGCGACGAGATGTGTCAGGAGATGGTCGACACGGTTCGCGCGCAGGGCGCGCAGGTGGTCGTGCTGTTGTCCCACAACGGTATGGACGTGGATCTCAAGCTTGCCAGTCGGGTCAGCGGCATTGACGTGATTCTTGGTGGGCATACTCATGACGGGATGCCCAAACCCAGTCTGGTCAGCAACCCGGGTGGAAAGACGCTGGTCGTGAACTCTGGGTCAAACGCAAAGTTCTTGTCTGTGATGGACCTTGACGTTCGAGGCGGGCGCGTTGAGGATTTCCGTTATCGGCTGTTGCCGGTGTTCGCCAATTTGTTGCCCGCAGACCCCGACATGACCGCCTATATCGAGGGCGTGCGTGAACCATTCAAGCAACAGTTGGAAACCGTGCTTGCCAAGACCGAGACCACTCTTTATCGGCGAGGGAACTTCATTGGCACCTTCGATCAGGTCATTGTCGACGCGCTGATGGCGGTTCGTGGTGCGGATCTGGCGTTCTCTCCCGGATTTCGCTGGGGTACGAGTCTGCTGCCCGGTGACGATATCACCGTCGAGCGCGTGATGGATCAAACCGGTATCACATATGCCAAATCGACGCTCAATGAGATGACCGGGGAGAACATCAAATTGGTGTTGGAGGATATCGCGGACAATCTGTTTAATCCGGATCCGTATTATCAGATGGGCGGTGATATGGTTCGTGTGGGTGGGTTGCGCTACGCCATCGACCCGTCTCGGCCAATGGGAGAGAGGTTGTCGGATCTCGAGCTCAACGGAAAACCATTGGACCCCTCGAAAACCTATAAGGTAGCCGGCTGGGCGAGCGTAAACCCGCAACCCGATGAGCTGCCCGATATCTGGGACGTCGTTGCCGAATACCTTCGGGACCAAAAAGTGATCCGCGATGTGGTAGCCAATGTGCCCAAGGTGAAAGGTATCGAGACAAACCCTGGCTTCGTTGACGCCTAGGGGACGGCGCCCTCGTCGCTCGTAAGCGTGTCAAGCGCCTGGATGACCGGCGCGAGCGTGCCTGCGAGCTTTTGTCGCATGAGACTGCCGGTCGCGTCAGTACGGGCAAAAACCGGCGCGACCAGAGGCTCGCCGGTAAGACTCAGGACCACAATCGCCTCGCGATGCGCTTGAGGCAACCGGGCAAATTCTTGGTGTTGAGGGTCAGCGGCCGGCATGTGCTGCAAGACGGCCAGCTGCTTAGTCACGGCTTTTTTGAGGGAGTCGACTGATCGCGGGAGCGCGCTCGCGGGTCGCAACGTCTGAAACGGCACCCCGACGGCGTTTACCGTATCTACCACCACCTCCATGTCGATCGCTTTTTCAAGGGCAATCGCGCAGGCTTTCAAATAGCGTCGGGTGGAGCGTGTTTTCGCGAGCGGGTCCACCGTCTGCTTCATGGATGCGGCGTTCGCTCGCGGTTCCGATAAATTCGCGGGCCTTGTGGTGGTGGGCTCGAGATAGGCAGGGCCTGCAGCGAGAAAGCCCACGAGGTAGGCCACGCGCTGGGCCGCTTTTGTGCGAAGCCGTTCGTGGGCCTGAGCATCGAGCAGGTTCGAGTGGAGCATCACTTTGATCGTGTCGATAATCTCCCGGGTGGCGGTTTCGAAAGGCAACTGCTCCAGCAGAAACTCAACGAGCAAAGGCCCGGTCTGCCCTTGGATCACATTGGGGTGGCGGAGCATCAATCGGGCCGTTTCTGATGTGGGTAGACACCACCAGGCTTTATGCGCAAGGGAATCGGTGAGTTCGGATGACGCCGCGACCGCCACGACCGCCTCCGGCTCACCCAGGCAGAGGAGTTTGTTGAGTCGTTCGGCCTCCAGGGCCCCGCTTCGAGTCCACCGCCGAATGAAGACCGGATAGCCTCCCGGGGTGCCCAACGCGACCGTGGAGAGTAACTCCCGAACGAGTCGAAGATAGCGTTCTTCGCGGCCCGAGGGCCTTAGTTCCACTCGGTGCTCACCGCGCTCACTCAGGCCAAAAACGATCATCCGAGCCTCATCAATCCGGATGGCGAGAGCGGACTTTGCCAGCACATGCAGGCGAAGGCTGTCTTCTTCTGAAAGGCTCAAAATCGCTAGGTCAGGGTATCGAGGTTAGGTGAAGGCTCCGCGACCGCGCGCGCCGGGCGATTGACCTCACCCAACAGAGGTATCCCGAGTCGATAAGCCGACAGGTTAGTATTCGTCATCGGAGTCATTTTTCAAGTGTCATGGGAGAAGGATATGGACTCGATCTATTATGAAACGGTCGATAAGCTCGAAAAGATGGGCGTCGATCCTGATTATGTCCAGGGTTGGGTTGGGGGTTTTCTGGGTAATCCCGAGCGAGAAGAGCAGCGCGTGACCCCGGCATACTCGGCCGGGTATGAGGACGGCCAAAATCAGGTTACCGACAGCGCATCAAACTATACGAAGTCCTGATAACGCTAGCCGGGGCCGATCGCCTTTTCGCCGTCAGGTGAAAAAGGCATGGTGCCCAGCAGGCTGGTTAATGATTTTGTGAGTTTGCGTATCAGGTCAGGTCCGTCAATCTCCATGACCTGATCGATCACCCAACGATTGGTCTGATCATCGCCCATGATGACCTTGACCCGATCGCCAAACGTTCGCAGCAGGCTGTACCCTGCCGCGCCATCTCTGAAGGAGCATTGTCCATAGTCGGCGTTTCGCTGATTCAGAAGATCAATAAAAGATGTGCGGTAGTCACCGGACCCCAGGACTTCACTGGTGTTGCGCTGAAGTTGCGATGCGCAGGCGTGGGCGAGGGCAGATACGAACAGCGGGCGCTGCGTTTCGCTAAGACGATCAAACGTGAGTCGGTCCGACACGTGGTTGAGGAAGGCGAGGTATTCCTGAATCACGCCAACCCGCTGATGGTCGTCTTCGTAGATGAAGTCTTCGGCATGGAGGTTCCGAGCACTGGTCAGCGCCAATTGCCAGCAGATATACCCCAGCGCGTTCGCGCTGTCCTCGATCGAGTTTTGCTTTCCGGGGTTACGCCACCGGTCACGAATTCGAGTTGCCATCACATTGCGTCCAGAGACGATTTTATCTTAAGGTGTCGGTTATGCAGGCACTGTCAACTGACTTCATCGACGCGGTGAAACACAACTGCGATGTCTCCGACGCGCAGCACGCAGGACATTATTCGCTATGCGTCTACCTGATGCATATGCGCGAGTATTTCCGCTGGGAACAGGGTCTGGCGCTCGATGTTCGACTCGATGCCAAGCAGGTGGGCGAATGGGTGGCCGAGCGCGAACTCTACTGGGACACCCTTGAGGAGGCTGATTACCAGTCGCTGCCGACACCCATGGGATCAGTTGATCCGTTTGATGTCGAGTCGCTTAACGATTGGCTGGATCCATTGGGATATGGCTACAGCGCCGGTATTGGTCGATTCGGTAAACCGGTTTTTGCGTTGGGCGAGCGCGTCGAAGTGGAAAGCGCCGGCGACTATCGCCTCATCTGCACCGAGCGCGAATGGGTGCGCGAGCTCATTGCGCCGCCGGCGATGACTCGTGGCCAGACTATTTGGATCCGCCGTGAGGCGCTACGCCGCGTCCTGTGGGAGATGATTGAAGAGTGGCGCTGGAAAAAACTGGCCAATGCCCTGGCGCGAAGTTTGTCCTGTTTTGGATTTCACGGGCATCCGCAGGATGCCGTTGAAAGAATGACCGAGCAGTTTAGTGAACTGGCGATCCTGCATGAGCTCGGGGAAAAAGTGTGCGGTGACTATCTCGGCGAGGACTGGGAGCGCATGCTGCTCGATACAGAGGATCGGGCCTTTGAGTCATTGCTGCGGGCCGTACGTGACCACCTCGCGGACTGTCTGATGGTCTTGCCAGCGCTATTGAAAGAAGGGAACCTCGGCGCGGTGCACTTTTATTTTGCGACGATGACGGGATTACGGCGTCAGCTGTTTCCGGCGTTGTCGCAGGCCTATCGTCAGTGGGTCGAGCATGATGAGTGGACAGCGCTTCGCAAGACCGTACGCGACGGCGGCGAATACTGGCGACGGTGTGCGATGGATCTGGTGGAGACCTATCGGTCCCAACGGCAGCTGTCGGCTCGGGGCCCGTGTCCGATCACCGTCGATTCACTCGCTTTTTGAGTAGACGAAAAGCCGTCCTAGCGTTTTGATCCTTTCTCGGCGTGCGCAAGATCCACCACTTGCGTTGCCAGGTCGGCATAGGACTCGCGGTAGCCCGATAACGGGTGACCGCCTTCAGGTGCGAAGTAATCCTTCGGGTCGATTCCTCCCTCATGCTCCTGGGCGATGAAGTCCTTTTGCATTTTCAGCATTTTCTCAATCAGTTCTCTTTTTTCGCTCATCTTCTTTCTCCCTAACGAGTCGACCATCTAGCCTTAGTTTGGCACCAGAGCGGGTAGGTTAGTACCCCCCTTTACGCATACTCTCGGGTAGTCCAGCGAGACGTCCAGCCTGCTTGCTTGGGTTACCCGGAAAAAGATCAAATAACTCCTTATTACTGACTTTTTCTCCCCACCGTGAGCCCATCTCTTTCAATAGCGTGCGGTTGTTGGGCTGGTTACCGTTGTTTGAGAAATATTCCTCTCGCAAGTAGTTGATCAGATCCCAATGTCTCTCGGTGAGGGTAAGACGCTCCTCTGTGGCCATCGCTTCGGCCACAGCCGGAGTCCAGTCTTCCGGATTTTCGAGAAATCCGTTTTCGTTGGTAGCAATGGATCGTCCTTCGATATCAATCGTCATGGTGATACTCCCGTTGGGATCTGAAAAGGTTAAGGCTCGTCTTTTGGGTCATATACTGCTGCGATACTTTTCGAAGGCACAAATACACCGCAACCCAACAGACGATGCGGACCCAGACCCTCCGTTTGCAAACCAAGCGACTCATCCGGTGTCAGATCGGCCAACAGAAGGCTACGCGTCACCAGATGGGTGTCGGGCGTCTTCAGGTATCGGGTCCGACCGCAAAGCATTTTTTTGGGCTTGATCGATAGCGCGTTTAGCCATTCGGCTGCGGTTTCGAGAAAGTCCGATTCTGATTCGGCTAAGGTGGGGGTATTCACATAGTGGGCAAACACCGTTGATAGGCGCGATAAAGGACGCGGGTGTGCGTCGCCGATGTGAATGGTGTGTCCGTAGAGATCAAGCGAGCGACCGCTCAGAGCCTGTGCGTCATCGACTCGGGTCTTTGGGACGCGAAGCGTTAATCTCGTGCGCGCCGACAGTTCCAACAAGCCATCGTCATCAGGACGTTGCCAGCCGTTAGACGATTGAGCGCCATGAATCAGATGGACACGGGCGCGTGGTTCTGTGGCCAGCCAGGGCAAAGCACCCTGAAGCGCGTGGGACAGCGCAAAGGCGTGATCGGTGGGAATTTGCCGCCCCTGAATTCTGAACACCATATCTGTCACCTCGGGCTCGGCAGCCGTTTGGCGTTCGGGTGCGGTTTCGCTCCAATATCCCGGCGACATGTGTATGCTCACTGAATGGGCAAAGACGCCTGGATGGCGTCCCGATCAATCCACCAGTCATCCTGGACCAATACATCCACGACGTTGCGCAAGCGCGGGAGAAATCGGGCCGGGTCATTCAATTCAAGTCTTTTAATCCACTGATCGAAAGCATCCTGATCCTCGATCCCGCTATGCCTCCGGGCAACCGTGCCCAGCATCTGGTTAGTGAAAAACGATAGCGACTCTCGTTCTTTTCCTTCGGCCCTAAGCTCAACGACATACGCAGCGACTGCCGCGGCTACCGCCGCGCCGTCAGAATCATCTGGGGTCTCCTCGATGATGTCCTGAAGAAGGGCGACAGACAGCTCTGGATCAACCGGGAAAGTCACGGCCAACCAAACGCCGTGACCCAGCGCCACGAGGGCATCTGGTTCGCCGGACTGAAACATGATGCGAGCAGCTTCAATGGTCTCCGACCACATCCGAGCAGCCGCAAAGCGATCAAAACAGACTCGGCCGCTCTGCCAAGCGGCGCTTCCTCTCTCCAGGGCCACCAGAAGCCGACCCTCTTGCAGAGCCAGTTGTCGCCACTGCGGGGCGTCGATTTGAGGCGCGTTTTCGTTCAAGCGCTCCTGTACCGCCGCCAGTTGCGCCTCAAGTGCTTCCACAGATGCGGCCGAGTCCTCTTGGGATTCTGCGCCGAGATCGAATTGGCCGTTGAGGTATTTCACAGGCCTTATGGGTCAATCCGGGCGGTAAACGCCCCTTCGATTTGGTCTTCCCAGTTTCCCGGCGTGTCCGGATAAGGGGGTTTCACATCCATGCGCAAGAAACGATCTCCGACGCGCGCGCGCTCCCTCACCAGCTCGAGCAGTTCAGCAAAGGACGCCGGCTGGTTTTGCATGATGAGTTCGCTAATCCACAGCATTGACATGATTAGCCCGTTCCCTTCAGCGACTCGGTGAAGCGGCCGCGATACATAAGTCGTTTCGATTGACTCTTGTCGCCGTCTTCAAAAGCGTCTCTTCGATGCGGCACGTTGGCACACAGGATGCCCTCGCCCTCGGCGAGCCGACGCCGGTATCGTAAGTCAGGATGGTTTTCAAAGAGGTCTTTCAACGTGCTGAGCGCATCCTGAAACAGGGCATCGGCTGACCATCGCACGTTATGTTTGCGTGCGGTGTAGCGCATTCGCAAGGTATCGCCCTCAACAAAAAAGACAGGACCCGTGGAGTCTTCTCTCACCGCGCCATGGTCGTGATGAGCCGGAATGGTCATCGCGTCAGGTCGGCTGAGAGCTTGAGGAAATCTAACGTCCCGTTCGGCAAGCAGGTGGTAGAGCACGCGATGATCAATGGCCTCCAGTGATCCGCCCTTCGCTGCCGGGGACATGCAGTGCAGCAGCATGGTACGAATGACGCGATCTCCCGTCAGGTAGTAGCCGTCCGAATGCCAATTAAGCGAACGATTCGAGTAGGGGATGTAATGCGAAAAATGCCCCTCGTTTTTCACCTCAACTTCGCTGAGACCATCGTTCGCCGCGAGAAGATTCTGATCGGGTCTTCCGAGGCCTAACTGGCGCGTAAAGGCGGCCACGACGGTCCTGTCCATTCGGGCCCCTGCCACGCATCGATAAATGACCATGTTGGCTCGGCGCAGACGCTCCCTGATCGCAAGGCGTTCCGAGGGTGCAAGCGCGCGAGGATCCCGAATATCCACCACGAGGTCGTCGAGGGCTTTGCGATAATCGTCCAGGTCCATCGAAGTCATCCGCGGGCACGAGGGGTTGCCAGTGGTTTCGGAGGTGGTGCGATGGGCCGAAGCGCTGTGCAATGGGAGACTCAAGATATTAAGAAGGCTAGATAGACGCCGCCTGATTCTAGCGACCCGCCATCAACAGAAAACTCTCCCAAAAGATTGATAAAGCGGGGATTTTGAAGTCAAAATCAGGTCATTGATCAACAGATAAAAACCTTTTTTCAGAGGTGGAACATTAGAAATAGCTGATTTAAAAAGGGAAATTCAGACCAGGCCTGCTTCTCTCCCAAAGATTCTTTTTGCACCGCAAAAGAAAACCTATCCCTAAGGGGATAAGGGGGTTTTTAAAGCCTCATACCTCTAGGGGAATGGTCTCGTGGCGGCCGATATCTGATGATTGCCATAAGAAAAATCTGATGCCAATCAGAAAGGAGTGGACAACGATATGACGGAGAAGAACAGACACGACACCCCCATGCTCGATGAGTTGGAGAACGGCCCGTGGCCGAGCTTTATCTCCGGCATCAAGCGGCTTCGGGACGAGCATCCGACCGAACGAATTAACGGTGTCGCGAATGACTTGCTCGGGCAGCTTGAGCACTCCTACGAAACACGAAAAGGGTACTGGAAAGGCGGCACGGTCAGTGTGTACGGCTATGGCGGCGGCATCATTCCGCGCTTCTCCGAAGTCGGCCAACAGTTCCCCGAATCTAAAGAATTCCATACCCTGCGCGTTCAGCCACCGGCCGGCAATCATTACAGCACCGATATCCTCCGTCAGCTGGCCGATAGTTGGGAGAAGTGGGGCTCGGGCCTGGTGACCTTTCATGGCCAGACCGGAAACATTATGTTCATCGGCGCCTCGACCGAAAACACCCAGCACTTTTTTGACGAGATCAATGACTACGGCTTTGATTTAGGCGGGGCCGGGCCGTGTGTGCGAACCGCGATGTCCTGTGTAGGGGGCGCCCGATGCGAGCAGTCCTGCGCGAACGAGCACAAGATCCACCGAACGTTGGTGAACAACTTCACCGATGACGTGCATCGGCCGGCGTTGCCGTACAAGTTCAAATTTAAGGTGTCGGGTTGTCCAAACGACTGCATGAATTCGATCGAGCGGGCGGATATGGCGGTGATCGGCACCTGGCGGGATGATATGAAGGTCGACCAGGATGCCTGGAAAGCGTACGTCGCCGAGAAAGGCCGCCAGCACACCATCGACAACATCATTACGCGGTGCCCGACCCGATGCATGAGTCTTAAGGATGATGATTCCCTTGAGGTGGATAACCGCAACTGTGTGCGGTGCATGCACTGTCTGAACGTTGTGCCGAAAGCGCTTTCGCCGGGGGACGACAAAGGCGTGTCAATCCTCATGGGCGGCAAGCGTACCCTGAAAATCGGTGATCTGATGGGTACGGTAATTGTGCCGTTTATGAAGTTGGACTCGGAAGAGGATTACGAGCGGATTACTGAGATTGCAGAAAGCACCATCGACTTTTGGGCGGAGAACGGCCTTGAGCATGAGCGCTGCGGCGAGATGATCGAGCGGATCGGGATCGTTAATTTCCTCGAAGGCATCGGTATCGATGTCGACCCGCACATGATTGCTGACCCTCGTCAGTCCTCTTATGTCCGAATGGACGGATGGGACGACGAAGCGGTGAAATGGTTCGAGCGCCAGGCTGAGAATCGTTCGGCTGCCGGCTAGGCGAGTGACCCAAGCCTTGCGACAAACCCCCCTAGAGCGTTACGGAGAAATTTATGGCTAAGGAAATGCGCCAGCCGATAGAGTCCGGCTGTCCCGATGGCTTCCAGTACATGCACCCGGCAATGGTCAAGAACTTTGGCCAATGGCAATGGCACGATCACCCGCGACCGGGCGTGCTGCGTCACGTCGCCAAAAGCGGAGAGGCGGTGTGGACCGTGAAGGCGGGCACACAGCGCATACTGGATGTGTTCACCCTGCGCAAATTGTGCGATATCGGCGATCAGTTCGCCGACGGCTATGTGCGATTCACGATACGCAGCAATATCGAATACATGGTCACCGATGAGGCGAAGGTGGAGCCGCTCATCGCGGCGCTCGAAGCCGAAGGCTTCGTAGTCGGCGGCACAGCGAACTCGGTGGCGATGATTTCCCACACCCAGGGATGGCTGCATTGTGATATTCCCGGCACCGATGCGTCGGGCGTCGTCAAGGCGATGATGGACGAGCTCATCGACGAATTTCGCAACTGCAATATGCCTAATCGCGTTCACATCACGACGTCCTGTTGCCAGATTAACTGTGGTGGACAGGGCGATATTGCGATCAATGTGCAGCACACCAAGCCGCCCAAGATCAATCACGATCTTGTGGCAAATGTGTGTGAGCGGCCGTCCGTCGTTGCTCGATGCCCGGTGGCCGCAATCCGCCCGGCGCAGGTTAACGGCAAACCTACCCTTGAAGTGGATGAGAAAAAATGCATCTGCTGCGGCGCCTGTTATCCGCCGTGCCCGCCGATGCAGATCAATGATCCGGAAAACACCAAACTCGCGATTTGGGTAGGTGGTAACCATTCCAACGCCCGCAGCAAACCAAGTTTCCAGAAGCTCGTGGCGTCGGGGGTACCCAACAATCCGCCGCGCTGGCCTGAAGCGACGGCCATTGTTAAACGAATTCTGCAGGCCTACAAGGACGACGCACGGGATTGGGAGCGAATTAACGACTGGATTGATCGCATCGGCTGGCCACGCTTTTTCGAAGTCACTGGGCTGCCGTTCACCAAATTCCACATCGATAACTGGCGCGGCGCACGAAAGAGCCTCAACGCCTCAACCCATATCCGTTTTTAGGCGCTGGGAAATGAAATTTTCGGTCATGGTCAACGAAGGGCCGTACACCCACCAGGCGTCTGACACGGCGTATCAGTTTACCCGCGCCGCGCTTGCCGCCGGGCATGAGGTGTTTCGTGTGTTCTTCTATCACGACGGAGTCAATAACGGTACGCGTATGACCACACCGCCGCAGGATGACCGAAACATCGTCGATAGATGGAGCGAGCTGGCCTCTGAACACGAGTTGGATTTGGTGGTGTGCGTCGCCGCTGCCCAGCGCCGCGGTATCGTCGATCCGGATGAAGCCAAGCGCAATGGAAAAGACGGCGACAACATTGCCCACGGCTTTAGGATCTCCGGGCTCGGCCAGTTAATCGAGGCCGGTATCCAGTCTGATCGACTGTTGGTGTTTGGCGATTAGGCGAAGACGATCATGAGTGAAACCAAAAAATTCATGTACATCAACCGGCACGCGCCGCACGGCACGGTATACGCCCATGAGGGGCTGGAGGTGGTGCTGATCGGCGCAGCGTTTGAGCAGGATGTCTGCATGGCGTTTATCGGAGACGGGGTGTTCCAGTTAAAGCAGGATCAGGACACCTCTGAAGCCGGCATGAAAAACTTCTCACCTGCTTATCGCGCGCTGGGCGATTATGAGGTGAACAAGCTTTATGTGGAGCGCGAGTCGCTTCAGGAGCGCGGCTTGACCGAGGCGGATCTCATGCCGCTGATGTGGGAAGACGAGGATGACGATTGGGCCGAGAAGCCCTCGATCCGGGTCGTCAGTCGTGCCGAGATGTCTGACCTGCTCGAGGAGCAGGACGTAATTCTGAATTTCTAGGCTGAGCGCTATGCTGCATACCGTTAACAAGTCCCCGTTCGAATCGTCGAGTTTAAGGACATGCCTTTCGCTTGCTCGCGCGGGCAGCGACGTGTTGTTGATTGAGGACGGCGTCTACGGTGGGCTTGCGGGCAGCGCGCATTCCACCATCGTGGAGGATGCCCTCAAAAACATGAAGGTTTACGCCCTGGGGCCGGATCTGAAGGCGCGGGGCCTTGCTGAAGATCGGCTCATCCCCGGCGTTCAGGTGGTGGGGTACGACGGATTCGTAGAACTGGCGAGCGCCAACGACAAAGTGCAAAGTTGGCTTTGATTACTGACCTACACAACGTAGGCACATTCACTTAGGCATATTAAAGACAGGAAAACAAGGAGTCTGACATGGCATTTGAATTAAATGGCAAAACCTATGAGACCGATGAGGAAGGCTACCTTTCCAATCTCGGGGAGTGGAACTCTGATGTAGCGGCGTATATGGCCAAAGAGGATGACTGCGATTTGAGTGAGAACCACTGGGAGGTTATTAATTTCCTGCGTGAGTACTATGACGAGTACCAGATCGCTCCCGCGGTGCGCGTGCTGACCAAAGCTATTGGTAAGAAGTTGGGCAAGGATAAAGGCAACAGCAAATACCTTTATGAGTTGTTCCCTTACGGACCGGCCAAGCAGGCGTGTAAGTACGCTGGGTTGCCAAAGCCCACTGGCTGCGTCTAGGCAGACGGGGTGCTTGCCACGCTGTTGCCTGCCGCATCAGACAGCGTGGCCGGGTGCAAACGCCTAGACGCGGTTTGACGCGTTTGATGATGTGCGTTTGACACGGCGCCCGGGTTCTCTGCTGAACCGATCGATATCGTGCTGTTAGGGTCGCTATTCGCGGTTCTTTTCTACCTGGCAACGGCCACATTGGTTGTGGGTCTGGTCAGTAGGATCCGGCGTTACGCCCGCACGCCGGCACCTTTAGTCATTCCGACGACGCCCGCGCCGATTACCCGAAGTGGGGTAGCCGCTCGGATGTTTCGTGAGGTGGTGTTTTTCGAGAGCCTTTTTAAAGGGAGCAAGTGGAGCTGGCTGTTTGGCTGGCTTTTTCATTTTGGGATGCTGATCGCCCTGGCGCGGCATCTGCGTTACTTCACCGAGCCGGTATGGAACTGGGTCGTGATGATCCAGTGGATCGGGGTCTATGCCGGAATGGCCATGTTCGTGGGGCTTGCAGGGCTATGGGCGCGTCGCATGTTGGTTGATCGAATCCGATATATCAGTGCGCCTTCTGATCATCTGATGCTCGCGCTGCTGCTTGCGATTGCGGGCTCGGGTATCGGCATGAAATACGTCGCCCACACGGATATCGTTGCGGTCAAAGCCTTTACGCTGGGTCTGATTCGCTTTGACTGGCAACCGCTACCGGCCGATGCGTTGCTGATCGTGCACTTGTCACTGGTCGTTGTGCTGATGCTGATTTTTCCCTTCAGTAAGTTGCTGCACGCGCCGGGGATGTTTTTCAGCCCCACGCGCAACATGCGCGACAACCCCCGAGAGCATCGGCACGTGGCGGCCTGGGCCCGAGATTTGTCGAGCACGCCTTCAGATCGATCGCAGGTGTCATAGCGCATGGCTAAAGTCGAATTTGAAACGCCGGAATTAAAACCTTGGGTCGACGCCCCAAAAGTGGCGCCGGGGGCCATGGCGCACAGCAAACCGTTTGTCGCCAAGCCGGAGCATCAGCAGCCGCTGGGATTCCCCGGCGAGCTGGTCGAGAATTGGAAAGACGTAGCGCTTGAGAAGATGGGTGATCTGTTGGGTCGCTATCGTTCGTTGCAGGTCTTTATGGATGCCTGCGTGAAGTGCGGCGCGTGTACTGATAAGTGCCATTATTACCTGGGCACCGGCGATCCGAAGAACATGCCCGTGGCTCGCCAGGATTTGATGCGCAAGATTTATCGGCGCTACTTCACCCCGGCGGGTAAGTGGTTTCCCAAGCTCGTGGGCGCGGTGGATCTTACCGAAGAGGTCATCAGTGACTGGTACAGCTACTACCATCAGTGTTCGGAGTGTCGGCGATGCTCGGTGTACTGCCCCTACGGAATCGATACCGCCGAGATCACTATGGCCGGGCGAGAAATTCTGGCGTCTATCGGAGTCGGTCAGAAATACTCAAACGAAATCATCGGGAAGGTGCACACGATAGGTAATAACCTCGGGTTACCTGAACCGGCGCTTGCGGACACGCTTGAAGGTCTTGAGGAAGAAGTCGAGGAAGACATCGGCGTATCGGTTAAGTTCCCACTTGATCAGCAGGGCGCGGATGTGCTGCTGGTTACGCCATCGGCCGATTTCTTCGCCGAGCCTCATGTGGACGGATTGATTGGCTACGCGAAGGTTTTCCATCAAGCGGGTATCAGTTGGACGCTGAGCTCCTATGCGTCTGAAGCGGCGAACTTCGGTATTTTTATTGGTAATTACGAAAATATGCAGAAGGTGGCCC
>JAYNKS010000002.1:15455-30439 GCA_038111345.1 Gammaproteobacteria bacterium
GCCCAGCGCATTCGCCAGGCAGCGCTGGATTTAGGCGTTAAGCGCATTATTGTCGGCGAGTGTGGACACGCGTGGCGGGTGGCCTATAGCTTCTGGAATACGTTGATTGGGCCGTTTGATTTTCTGGATCCTTCGTATCCGGTCCCGCAGCATATCTGCGAATTCACCCACGATTTGCTGCAGCGAGGCGCACTGAAGCTGGACCCTGAAGCGAACGACGATAAAGTCGTGACTTTTCATGATTCCTGTAACGTATCCCGCGGGTCACGTCTGGGATCCACGCCGGGCGGCCAATTCACCATCCCGCGGGATTTGATTCAGGCGGCATGCCGTCATTTCGTTGATATGGCCCCCGATACGATCCATGAGCACACGTTCTGCTGCGGCGGCGGCGGCGGCCTTCTGACCGATGACTTACTCGAACTGCGGGTAAAGGGTGCGATGCCGCGAGCGCAGGCCTTGCAACAGGTCATCGAGTCTCATGGCGTGACCCATATGGCGGCAATCTGCGCCATTTGTAAAAGCCAGTTCAGCAAGGTACTCCCCCAGTACGGTATGGGAATGGACATGATTATCAGCGTGCATCAGTTGGTGGGCGATGCGCTGATTTTTGATACCGAACAATAAGCCGGGTAAAAGCCCCAAGAGATCACAAATAAAGGATACGGCCATGGCAGCCTCTGAAGAACACACCCAGAAACTCACTTTCCGCAAATTCGCCGATGGTGAACACCAATGGCAGGACTACAAGAAGCAGATCTTTAATGAAGATCACTCGCATAAGTGTCCGACGTATGTGCATCGCACGCCGCCGTGTCAGGGCAGTTGTCCATCGGGCGAAGATATTAGGGGATGGCTGCAAATTGTCCGGGGTATGGAGCGTCCGCCAGAGGGCTTGAACTGGCAGGAATATGCGTTCCGCCGAGCCACCGATGCGAATCCTTTCCCCGCGATGATGGGACGGGTTTGCCCCGCGCCTTGCGAGGACGGGTGTAATCGGAACAACGTCGATGACTTCGTTGGGATCAACTCCGTCGAGCAATTTATCGGTGATACGGCATTTTCGGAGGGCTATCGCTTTGAGGACGCACCCCCTGTCTGCGGCAAACGCGTCGCGATTGTGGGCGGCGGACCGGCCGGTCTGGCGGCGGCCTACCAACTGCGTCGTCTTGGATACGGGTCGACGATTTTGGAGTCGCAAGAAAAGCTCGGCGGGATGTTTCGATATGGAATTCCGGGATATCGCACGCCCCGTGAGCGTCTGGATCGCGAGATCGAGCGCATTATCGAATTGGGCGACATCGAAGTGCGCACCGGTGTCCGGGTAGGCCAGGATGTCTCCATTCAAGACCTGGAGGCCGAGTTTGATGCGGTGCTTTGGGCCGTCGGTTGCCAGCGCGGTCGCGGGTTACCGGTTGAGGGCTGGCAGGATACGCCCAATTGTGTATCGGGCGTTGCCTTTTTGGATGCCTTCAACAAAGGGACTATGAAGGTCACGGCTGAAAAAGTGGTGTGCATCGGCGGCGGCGATACGTCCATCGATGTGGTTTCTGTGGCCCGACGTCTTGGAAAGATCGAGCGGATCAATGAGAAGGACCGCCCTGAGGAAGTGATCGGTGGCTATACCGCCCATGATTCGGCTATGGTCGCGGCGCGCGAGGGCGCACACGTCACGTTGACGGCACTCTTCGAGCGGTCGAGCATGACAGCCACCGAAGAAGAAGTGGATGATGCGCTGACCGAGGGCGTAACGATTTTGAATGGCGTGATGCCCGTATCATTGATTCGAGATGGGTCTGGCCGGGCGACCGCGCTTCGCCTTGCTAAATGCGAAATTGACAGCAAGGGGATCCCTACGCCAGTGGAGGGAACGGAGTTTGAGGTCGAGGCGGATCTGATTGTCTCGGCTATTGGGCAGGCGGGTGACCTCACCGGTATCGAAGAGATGGGCAACGAGCGCCAGCTGATTGATGCCGACCGTTTCTTTCAGGTGCCCAATCGTGCAGGCCACTTTGTTGCGGGCGACATCGTCCGACCGCATTTGCTCACCACGGCGATCGGCCAGGCGGCGATTGCGGCCCAGAGTGTTGATCACTACCTCAAAGGCGAGGATCAGGCCCGACGGCCCAAGGTGGACGTTCATCACTTTGATCTACTGGCCAAACTCAATGAGCAGTCCCTGGCGCCGTCGGAGTATGACCACACCCAGACCTGGGGCACGTCAGAGGCGAAATTCGCGGTCCATAATTATGAAGATCGCTCCGCCCACGAGATTATCCCCTCGGACCAGCTTTTTCTTGGACACTTCCAGGAGACGCCCCGACAGTTAAGGGCAACGACCGTACCAAGCGCTGAGGAAGTGCTGGGCCACTTTGAGGAGCGCCACCATGGCTTGGCGGAAGAGGGCGCACAGGCCGAAGCCAAGCGATGCATGAGTTGTGGGCTTTGTTTCGAATGCGACAATTGTGTGATTTTTTGTCCGCAAGATGCCGTCTTCCGGGTCAAGAAAGACGAATACACCACGGGCCGATATGTCGATACGGACTACAATAAATGTATTGGGTGTCATATTTGCGCAGACGTCTGTCCCACGGGCTACATCGATATGGGCATGGGTGAATAGGGTTACCCATCGATGCTTCACGGCTTAACGCGCACGGGCGGGATGATCAGATCCTTAGTGGTTCTTTTTATTTTCGCGCTTTCGGGCTCAGCTGGCCTGTTTGCGGATGTTGCAAAGCCGCAGATCCCGGCGTCGCGCGGAGAGCAGTGCGTTGAACCGGTAGAGATCATGCGCCGCAATCATTTTGAGTTCATCGTCCACCAGCGTGATTTAACCGTGCATCAGGGGATCCGGACGAAGCGTCACAGCCTGGCCGGTTGTATTGATTGCCATTCCACCGAGACGGCGGCCGGTCAGTACCTACCGGTGAATGCCGAAGGCGAGTTCTGTCAGACCTGTCATACCTATGCCGCGGTCAAGATTGACTGCTTCAGCTGTCACGCCGCCGTCCCCACCGAAAAGATTAGTCAGAGTCCTTAGCCTTTTGTCAGCCCCATGACCCGCGTGATGAATTGCCCTGATCCCTCGCCCGCGGCGCCGGCTCGCCGAACCTTTTTCACCCAGGCGGGTGTCGGGGTGGCCCTGCTCGCGTTGGCGCCTGGCGTGCGATTGGTTGACCTGGCACTCGCACGGGCTGAAGATGAACCGGTCACTTCCGCCAACCGCTGGGGGCTTCTCATCGACACCGACAAGTGCCAAAGCGGGTGTGATGAGTGTGTCTCGGCCTGTAACGAAGAGCATGGCATTGTGGGTCACGGGCGCCCTGAGACAGATGCCCAATGGATTCGAAAAGTCGATCTCAAAGATGATCAAACCGGGCACGAACTATCCATCCCGGTGTTATGCCAGCACTGTGAAGAGCCACCCTGCGTGGACGTGTGCCCAACCGGCGCGTCATTCAGGCGCGACGACGGCATCGTGTTGGTGGATAAGCATATTTGCATTGGTTGCCGCTATTGCATGATGGCATGTCCGTTTCAGGCCCGCTCGTTTATTCATGAGGAATTAACCGGGCAACGGACCCATGCGCCCCGGGGCAAGGGTACCGTTGAAAGTTGTACGCTGTGCGTGCATCGCGTGGATAAGGGAGAGCAGCCGGCATGCGTCGAAGCATGTCAGCGAGAGGGTCACGATGCGCTGGTCTTTGGCGATCTGAACGATGCAGAGGATCAGTTGACTAAATTAACCCGTGCGTCGGCAACCCGGGAACTGCGACCGGAACTTAAACTGAACACCTCCGTGCGCTACACCCGTTTCTGAGCGACACCGTCTGATCCATGAACCAAACGATCTTCCATCCCTCCCGCTCGTCGAGCGCCTTTTGGGGGACTTGCGGCGCTCTGGCGGTAGTCGTCCTCACCGGGCTTTTTGCAGCTCATCACATGGAAAGCGCCGGGCACTGGGTAACGGGTATGACCAACCGGATGGTCTGGGGAATGCCCCATGTCTTCGCTGTTTTTCTGATCGTGACGGCGTCCGGAGCGCTCAATGTGGCGTCGATTGCGTCAGTGTTTGGTCGAAGTGACTACAAATCGCTTTCGCGGCTTTCAGGCTTGCTGGCGGTCGCGCTTTTGATTGGGGGGTTGAGCGTTCTGGTGTTGGATTTGGGGCGTCCGGATCGACTGATTGTTGCCATGACACACTATAACTTCCGGTCGATATTTGCCTGGAATATATTTTTATACACCGGATTTCTCGGCATCGTGGTGGTTTACCTATGGATGATGTTCGAGCCGCGAATGAATCGGTTCGTTACCCGTGTCGGCACGGTGGCGTTCGCCTGGCGAATTATTTTAACGACCGGAACGGGATCTATCTTTGGCTTTCTGGTGGCTAGGGAGACCTTCAGTAGCGCCCTTCTTGCGCCTATGTTCATTGCGATGTCGCTTTCGTTTGGAACGGCCGTCACGCTGCTGCTGGGTGCGCTGGTCTTTCGCCTAAAAGGAGAAAACATGCCCGCCGACCTGACCGGTAAGCTGGCTCGCTTACTGGGGTATTTTGTTTTATCGGTGAGTTTGTTTGTTGCGGTGAGTCATCTGACCCATCTTTATTCTGCCGGGCATCAGGACATCGAACGATTTCTCCTGAAAGATGGGCGACCTTATTCGTTGCTTTTTTGGATCGGACAGGTTCTGCTGGGAACACTTGTGCCTGCTGTTTTGTTGTTGAGTGACCGGTTTAAACGCGCCGTGTTGGTACAGCTGGCCGCCTTGTTGGTTGTGATCGGTGGGCTGGCACAGCTGTATGTACTCATTATCGGCGGGCAGGCTTATCCAATGAGTATCGTCTCGGGCTTTTCTGAATCGAGCACGTTTTTTGATGGCGTCATCGCGATGTACCGACCGAGTTTGCCCGAATGGGGTCTGGGGGTCGGCGGGATGGCGTTGGCAGCGCTTATTTTTCTGGTCGGCACGAGGGTGCTGCCCTTTCTGCCCGTCCCCACGCCTGATCAACCGCGCGCCTAATCTCCCCCAAGGCGTGGGTGTCCTCAGCCGCAACTCCTCTTCGCGTGAACCGGTTTTTCATATCAGCAGCGCATAAATCTTCAGGCAAATCCCTGGTCAGTACCGTTTTATCACGAGTGCTCAGACGCCGGGGGAAATCGGTTGCGGCTTTCAAAAAGGGTCCGGATTACATTGATCCGATGTGGCTCGCGCTTGCGACCGACCGAGCCTGCTGGAATCTTGATTTTTTCACTATGGCGCATGACGAGATCGCGTCCTGCTTCAGAGAGCATTCGGATGACGTCAATGTGTGCCTGGTTGAGGGCAATAAGGGTCTTTACGATGGTCTTGATGTGGAAGGGTCGGACAGCAATGCCGCAATGGCCAAGCTTCTCGGCCTGCCCGTCATACTCGTTATCGATGTCGAGGGCATCACTCGGGGCATCGCACCGCTTCTTAGCGGATACACGGGATTCGATCCATCCCTGACCATCTGCGGCGTGATCCTGAATCGAGTCGCAGGCCCCCGTCAGGAAGATAAGCTGCGGGCCGCGATTGAGCGCTATACCGATCTCGCGGTTCTTGGCGCGATCGGGCGGGAACCGGCCTTGGCGATAGAGGAGCGCCACCTCGGATTGATTCCGGGAAACGAAGCGACACAGGCATCGGACCGGGTTGAGGCCATTGCGGATGTCATTGAGCGTTCGGTTGATGTGGATGAAGTGCTTTCACTCACAGAGGCGGGTGCGCGAGACTCACAGAAGGTGAGTCGTCAACGAATGGCTTTGATGGATGCGCCCTTGGCGGCATCGGCGGGTTCTGTTTCTATCGGGATCGCGCGCGATCGTGCGTTTGGGTTTTATTATCCTGACGATCTTCAGGCCTTCGAGAAAGCAGGGGCGCGGCTGATACCTTTTGATGCGCTTCAGGACAGATCCCTTCCCGCAGTAGACGGGTTGTTCATCGGCGGGGGATTTCCTGAATGCTTTTTGGATGAGCTGTCTGAAAATGTCGCCCTTCGAAAGGAGATCCGAGATTTCATCAATGCGGGTGGTCCCGCATATGCTGAGTGCGGTGGACTGATGTACCTCAGTCGGTCAATCACCTGGCAGGATCATAAACGCGAGATGGTTGGCGCCATTGCGGGCGAGATTGATGTTCAACCCCGGCCTGTGGGTCGAGGGTATATGCGACTGCAAGTAGAAGCCAATCACCCCTGGCCGGGTATGCAGCGTCGCGCAGGGACGGTCATCTCGGTGCATGAGTTTCACCACGCTCACCTCAAGGCGGATCTTGAGAGCGCGCAGACGGTGTATTCAGTGCAGCGAGGCTTTGGGCTTGACGGCACGAGAGATGGGTTTTGGGTGAAAAACTTACTGGCGGGCTTTGCGCACCAACGTCACGTACAATCGAATCCGTGGGTAGATGCTTTCGTTGAGTTTGTCAGGAGCGTCAAGGCGCATCAATCGGTGGGTGGGGCCGCCGGCTGACCGGCAAGATACTGAGGACCAATGCTTCTTAGAGTGACAGAACAGGCCGCTGAGCAGATTAAAGTGTCCATCGAATCGGGTCAGATGCAGGGCAGTGCGCTTCGGGTGGCCGCCAAGCGAAGGGGTGACGGTTCGATTGAATACGCGATGGGCTTCGATGAGGTTACGGAGAACGATACGTGCACGGACCAGCACGGGGTAAGGATTGCTATCGCGCCTACGAGCCTCGATTTATTGACGGGTGCAATTCTTGACTTTGATCGGCCCGAGAATGAGGCGCATCCACAATTCATTTTCCTGAACCCGAATGATCCACAGTTTTCTCCGCCAGATGTGACAGCGGAGGAAAAGTAATTCTGCGCCGGCCCCAGATGGTGAGATAACAGGCGGGATGGGATCTGCGTATGTATCCTCGAGGCTTAAGCGGCTGTGCTTCGGCGAGAAGCTGATCACCAAGCGAGAAACTGACCATGTCTCAACCTGAGCCGCTTCGGGAGTCTTCAACGCAGACCATGGGGCAACAAGGCAAGGGCGTCGGACGGCGCTTCTACGCGGGGCTCGCCATGGGACTGATCCCGGTCTTTATGCTCGCCCTTGTTGGATTGGGCTCTGACCCCGATCGCGTCTCTCTTCTTACCTCGGGTGAGATGCTCGCGGGCGCGATAGGGATCTTTGTACTCTGGATGCTCGGGTTTGCGGTTTGGGCGCGAAACGCGCTGCTCAGACCGCTGACGGCTTTGGATATCTGGGCATCAAAGATTCGCCAGGGGGATTTCGCGGCGCGACTTTCCGATTCTTCCGTTGGAGAAATTAAAGGATTGACCCAGAACATCGACCGCTTATCGGAGTGGCTTGAAGCATTGGCACAAGAGCGAGAGCAAGAGCTGCAGATTCAGCGTGAGCGGCTGGAGCAGCGCGCCCAGCTGGCAAACGAGCTGCACGATTCTCTCGCCCAGACACTCGCCAGCTTGAAGTTTCAAGTTCGGGTTCTTGATGACACCTTACGACAGGACAGTGAGCAGGCGATCTGGCACGAGATGGAGCGAATAGAAGGCAGTATCGACGAGGCGAATCTTGAGCTTCGCGAGTTGATCGCTCACTTTCGTGCGCCCCAGAGCGAGTATGGTCTTGTGTCTGGAATACAGCGTCTGCTCTCTCGGTTGAGGAAAGAAGCGGGGATTGAGGTGGTGCTGCAGAATCAGAGTATCGAGTCGCAGCTGGATTCCGAGACCGAAACCCAGCTGTTGCGGATTGTGCAGGAGGCCCTGGCGAATGTCCGTAAACATAGTCGGGCACACATGGTGCGGGTATTATTGACGCAAGATGCGGTTACACACCTTCGGATCGTGATCGAAGACGATGGCGAAGGCATGTCAGAGGAGAAGACCGTTGAGTCCGAAGCGCATCACTTTGGTCTTGAGATTATGCGTGAGCGGGCGGAGTCTATCCAGGCTGAATTAACGATCGAGAGCGAGCCGGGTGAAGGCACCCGTGTCGCGATTGAACTGAATCTTTAAGCAGCACATTCTCTTTGAACTCATTATGAAAATTGTCATCGTCGACGATCATGCGCTTTTTCGAGTGGGCTTAAAGGGCCTGCTTGAACGGCGAGGTATTGAGGTGGTTGGTGCTGCGGCTGATGGTGAAGAGGGAATGGCGTTGGCTAATACCCACAAGCCAGATGTGCTGCTGCTGGATTTGCGAATGCCGGATCTGGGTGGCCTGGCGGTGCTTCGCCAAATGATTGCTCAAGGTTTCGATATCCCGGTGGTGATGCTCACTACCAGCGCGGACGAGGGCGATCTCTCCGAGTCGCTTCGAAGCGGTGCCCGTGGCTACCTGCTGAAGGACATGGAGCCCGATGAGCTGATCGTCGCTCTGCAGGATATCGTACAGGGGAAAATAGTTGTCGCGCCGGCTTTAACCAGCGTGTTGGCGGATTTGGTTCGCCACGGTGACCGCCGGGAGCGAAAGGATGAACTGGAGCCGTTCAGCAGTCTCACGCCCCGTGAGCATGAGATCCTCTGCCATCTCTCAGAAGGCCAGAGTAACAAGGTGATTGCCCGAAATCTGAATATTTCTGACGGGACCGTTAAGTTGCATGTAAAGGCCATTCTCAGGAAGTTGGGTGTTCATTCCCGGGTGGAGGCCGCCGTGATGGCGGTAGAGAAGGGCGTCTGCACGCGCCAAGCCAGTGAGTAAGCTAGCGCTCTGTTACAGGTAGCGTTTTCGATCGCTTCGCCGCCGTCCTGATCGCTGCGTCACGACCCCTCGGATGATTGAGGCGCCTTCGATCCGGATGCGTGGGAAACCGTCCTTTAGCGCGAGAAGGGACCACTCGCGCTCTTGAATATGAAGCTGACGAAGAATGACCCCATCGCCATGCTCGGCCACGACAAAGGCGCCATGAACAATCGGTGCTCCTGGGTCGACGATAACGACGCAGCCCTCGGTGAATTCGGGTGCCATGCTGTCACCGATTACCTGGAGCGCAAAAGGCTCTGCTGATGCGCAGCCACTCATGAGACGCTCGTCGCGTTCAATTGCTCGAGCTGCTGGTACAGGGTATCCGTATCCTTACAGGCGAGAATGGCATTCGCAATCGGTTCCACGTCTGTGATCCGGCTGCTCAGAATCTGCTGGCGGACGTCCAGCAGTTGCGAAGGCTCCATACTGAACTCTCTCAGTCCGAGCCCCAGCAGTAAACGGGTGAAATGGGTATCGCCCGCCATCTCGCCGCACATTGCGACCGGAATACGGGCCTCGCGGCCGGCCTTTAGCACGCTGTGTATCAGTCTCAAGACGGAAGGGTGGAGCGGATCGTAAAGGTAGTTCACGCTATCGTCGACGCGGTCGATCGCGAGCGTGTACTGGATTAGATCGTTGGTTCCGATGGAAAGGAAGTCTAGCTTGCGGGCAAAAAGATCGGCGGCAATAGCTGCGGCTGGAACCTCGATCATTCCGCCGATAGGAACGTCCTCATTGAAGGCGATCCCGTCGCGTTTAAGTTCGGCGCGAACTTCTCGGATGATGGCAAGACTCTGCTCGAGCTCCTGAAGGCTCGACAGCATAGGAATCATCACTCGAGCCTCACCAAAAAGCGCGGCTCGGAATATCGCCCGAAGCTGAGGCTTGAACAAAGCAGGCTCGCTTAGGCATAAACGAATCGCCCGCAGACCGAGGGCAGGGGTTACCTGAACCTTGGATTCCATGCGGGCGCCGGCGATCTGTTTGTCGGCGCCCAGGTCGAGCGTGCGGATGGTGACGGGTCCACTTACTGATTTCAGCACCTGACAATAGGCGCTGTACTGTTCCTCCTCGCTCGGCGACTCGTTCCGGTTCATGAACAGGAACTCGGTTCGGTATAAACCCACTCCCGAGGCGCCGCTACCCTGAAGCGCCGTCACATCGTCGGGTAACTCGATGTTGGCCAGAATGGACACCGGCTCGTTGTCCTGTGTGACTACAGCCTTGCCGAGAACCTTTGCGAGGCGACTTTCCCGATCCCGCTGCTCGGAGTGTTTGCGCTCGAAAAACCCCATCGCATTGGTATCGGGCGCGACGATCACTGTACCGTTGGCGGCATCCACAATAAGAGGATCGCCGTCCTGAATTGTGCCAAGCACATCGTGCATACCGACCACCGCAGGAATGCCCAGGCTGCGAGCGAGAATGGCCGTATGGGAGATGGGCCCTCCCAAACTGGTGATGAACGCCGCCATATGTCGATGCCGGAGCGTAATCGCATCAGCCGGGCTGACGTCCCGGGCAACGATTATTTTTCCGTCTAGCGGTGTATCCACAGTCCTGGTGCTTTCGATAGCCGTAGAGCCAGACCGCAACAACACATCCATCACCCGATCCACCACTTGAGCCACGTCCTCTTTTTTCGTTCTGAGGTAGGGATCGGCGATACCCTCAAAAAAAGCGACGAGCGTGTCGCCGTGGTTCTTAAGCGCCCACTCGGCATTGAGCCTCTGTTCTGCAATTGACTCGACGGGTTGCTGGGAAATGACCGGGTCGTCAAGCATCATCAGGTGCACATCGATAAATGCGGCGGTCTCGGGTGGAGCCGATTCGGGCAGGGTATCCTGCACCCGTCTCAGCTCGGAGCGCACGAGCGAGATAGCATGGGAAAAGCGGCCAATTTCGCTATCGACCTGGGAGTGATCAAGATGATGCATCGGTATGGCGCTTTGTTCCTGATCCCAGATCAGGGCATGACCCATCGCGATGCCGCGACCGATTCCGGTGCCGTGCAAGGTGTACATTATTCGTCCTCTCCGAATCGATCTTCGACCAATTGCTTTACAGCGGCCATGGCTTGCTCTGAATCGGCGCCTTCAGCGCGTAGGGTTAAGCGGGTGCCCTGAGCAGCGGCCAGCATCATCAGGTGCATGATGCTCTTCGCATCCGCGCTCGACTTGCCGTCAGAAAGCGTGATGGCGCTCTCGAAATGCGCGGCCGTTTTGACGAGTTTTGCGCACGCACGGGCATGAAGGCCAAGTCGATTGATTATTTCAATTTGCATTGTCGGTGTCATGAAGAGAATGATGAAGATACCGATTGCAGGTCTCGATGGCGGATCTGCACCATCCGGTCGGTTTCTCGGAAGAGCCGAGCCAGTCGCTCGACCATGTACACCGAGCGATGCTGCCCTCCCGTGCAGCCGAAGGCGACGGTCAGATAAGGACGGTCGCTGACATCAAATTGACTGACCCAGAATTTCAGGAACTCCGTCAGCTGATCCACCATCTTGTCTACGGCCGGTGCGTGCTCCAGAAAATCAATGACCGCACCATCGAGGCCATTGAGATCCCGCAGGTCTTCCTGCCAGTAAGGATTGGGCAGACATCGAAGATCAACCACGGTGTCGGCCGCGTGTGGAATACCGTGCTTGTAACCGAAGGATTGCAGCATGAGGATCGGGTCTTTTTCAAGCGTGCCATCGGCAAAGCCGCGAATCGCAGCCCGCAGGCCTTGCGGGGTTGTCACACTGGTGTCAATCACCCGGTCGGCCAGCTGGGCGATTGGAGCCAGGATCCGCCGTTCGTCGGCGATGCCCTCCGTCAGGGAAGTGTGGAGGTTGGTGAGCGGATGACGACGACGGGTCTCACTATAGCGCTGCATGATCCTATCGTTGCTGGCTTCGAGAAAAAGTACCCGGGGGTGGATGCCGCTTGAGCGTAGACTCGCAAGATTCTTATCAAGGGTGCGAAGGAACTCCCGATTCCGGGAGTCAATACTAACCGCGATATTATCCATACCGTAGGACGGATCCCGATGAAGCAAGTGGCTCAGCGCCTCGAGCATTTCGGCAGGCAGGTTATCGATGCAAAAGTAACCCATATCCTCAAGCGCATGCAGAGCAATACTTTTTCCGGAACCGGAAAGCCCGCTGACAATGATTAAGTCCATACACTACCCTAATAGGCGCAGGCCCCGGACGCAGTTGGAGGCTGGGACGTTGCCGGCGGGTCCAAAGGGGTCGCCCGACGGCTAAGCGTAGCAGAGAAGCCTACGAGAGTAGATCAAAGAGCGTGTCGGCGTCCGTGGCGCTAAACAGCGCTTTGCGAAATTCATCCTGCGAGAACGCGTGTGCCAAGTCACCGAGAATCTTCAGATGCTGATCGGTGGCTTCTGCTGGAACGAGAAGTCCGATGGCCAGAGTGATGGGCTGGTCGTCAATGGCATCGAAATCCAGAGGTTTTCCCAATGTGATCGCCGCTGCGATGGGCTCCGATATGCCGTTCAGTCGCCCATGTGGAATCGCAATCCCATGACCGATACCGGTGCTGCCGAGACGCTCCCGTTCGTTGAGAACGGAGAATACCGTTTGCTGGTCCATATCTGGAAGATGGCGAGAGAGACGGTCGGCCATCTCTTCAAGCATTCGTTTTTTGCTCGAGGTCTTGACGTTGATCGCGACGCGGTCACGAGCCAGAAAATGGGCGAGTGGGCCCTCGGCCTCAGCGGGTTTTGCTCGGGCGGCCTCCATCATGATGTTTCCGGAAGGCGCTTGATGCCGCCGTCTTTCTGGTGATGATCTGCGCTTCGATCTTTATGCTTACGAAGTTGCACATCGAGTTTGTCAGCCATTGCATCGATCGCACCATACATATCCATTCCGTGCGCTCGGGCATGTATTTGAGCGCCGGAGACACTTACGGTGATCTCGGCGTCGTGGCTGCTTTTCTCAATGTGAAGCACCACATGGGCACTCACGATAGGTTCCGCGTGACTGATCACGCGATCAATTCGCTGCTCGATGTAGCTCCGCAGTGAGTCGGATATATCGACGTGTTGGCCGGAAATAATGAGGTCCATGAGTGTTGGGTGGCTAAAGTGAGCGGATGCCGCGGCGCTGGGTCGCGGGTGGGATATTCATTTGGTCTCGGTATTTGGCGACGGTTCGCCGAGCGATGGGAATACCCTCTGCTCCGAGCAGCTTGGCCAGTGCCCCATCGCTGAATGGCTTGTCAGCGGGCTCGGATTCTATCACTTTACGGATCCTGGCCTGAGCGGCACGCGCGGAGACGCGATCCCCGGTGTCGCCCCCCAGACCGGCCGAAAAGAAGTGTTTTAGAGGATAGACGCCCAAGGGCGTGAGCAGATACTTCTGATTGATTGCTCGTGAGACTGTCGATTCATGAATATCCAGCGTGTCGGCAAGGTTGTGCAGGGTCAAGGGCTTGAGCCCGTGATCTCCGGAGTGCATAAAGTCCTGTTGGATAGACAGGATCGCTCCGGCCACACGTAAGACAGTCTGTTCGCGTTGCTCCAGGCTTTTGACGAACCCTTGTGCGTCCCTAAGGTGATCTTTGATGTACTGTCGGGTGTCTGCATCGGGGGTCTTGAGATAGTCCCGGTAGCTGTCGTTGACCCGGATCCGACGACTGTCGCGTCGAGTCAGCCGTACGGTCCAATGGCCTTCGACCTGCTTTGCGATGACATCCGGCACCAGGGTTTCTGTTGGTTTGGGAGATATTTGCTCGCCGGGTTTGGGATCGAGTGACTGAATGAGCGCAATGGCTTTCGCCAGACCTTCTTTGCTCACCCCGATTTTTTCCATGAGGGTGGGGTAGGCATGGGCTGCGAGCAAATCCATATGCGAATCGATTATGACGACCGCTTCTGCGAGACCTGGCGTCAGCGGATCAAGCCGCTTTAATTGCAGAAGTAAACACTCCCTTAAATCCCGCGCCCCGATTCCGGGTAGGCCAACGCTTTGGATCAGTCGGAGCACAGCGTCTAACTCTTCGTCTGCAGGGCAAAGGTGGTCTTTCAGGATAGCGCGCACTTCTGTATGGTTGGCGGTGACATAACCTCTTTCATCCAGGCAGCCAATCAGCGCGTTAGCCATTAGCGCCTCCGATGGGCTCAGTCGATGCAGAGCGAGTTCGGCCAGCAGCCGTTGTTGCAAGATACGCACGGGATCTGCCCACACCGACCGATCGAGCTCCTGAGAGAACTCCCCATCGGCACTCATGTAGCTTGGATAGCTGCTTTCGTCCCAGCGCGTCTCGTTTGAAACCATTTCTGCTGACGCTACGTCAAAAGATGAGTTGGCCGGTGAAGGAGGCGGCTCTCCCGCGCTCGCGGCGCTATTGGTCAGGTCATCGGGATCGATGTCAACGACTGACGCGTCAGCGAAGCCCGTTTCCTCCAGGAAGGGGTTGGATTCGAGCGCCGAGCGAATCTCAAGGTCCAGTTCGATGCGACTGAGTTGTAGGACCCGTAAAGATTGGGCCAGCTGCGCATTCAGCTGCAATCGCTGGGTCTGGCGAAGTTGCAGAGCGTGCTTCATGGGTGGGCAATGCCCCAGTGGCTAAAGCCGAAAGCCGGTTCCCAGGTAAACAGAGCGCACTTCTTCATGCGCAAGAATGTGCTCGGCCGTGCCCTCGGTCAGAACACGCCCCTGGGTCAGGATGTAGGCCCGGTCACAGATCCCGAGTGTTTCGCGAACATTGTGATCAGTGATCAGCACACCGATTCCCATAGCCTTCAGGTCGCTAATCAATCGCTGAATGTCGATGATCGAAATCGGATCAATGCCGGCAAACGGTTCGTCTAGCAGCATGAAAGAAGGTTGCAGCGATACCGCCCGGGCAATCTCGACGCGCCGACGCTCGCCACCCGACAGGCTGTACCCATAATCCGCTGACTTGTGGGTGATTCCAAACTTGTCGAGCATGTCGTCTGCGCGCTGTTCGCGGGCCGCGCGGTCAAGACCGGGTACCGCCTCTAGGACAGCAAGTAAATTTTCACGAACCGTTAGGCGCCGAAAGATAGAAGGTTCCTGAGGCAGATAACCCAATCCTAAATTAGCCCTAGCATGCATAGGCTTATCTGTTACATCTTCATTGTTAATAAATATTTGACCTGTGCTGGGAAATATTATGCCTGCAGCTATATAAAAAGCAGTTGTTTTGCCTGCACCATTGGGACCCAGTAAACCTACAATTTCATTTGCTGCAATAGAAAAAT
>JAYNKS010000003.1:0-29546 GCA_038111345.1 Gammaproteobacteria bacterium
AGGGCGGCAGCACAAAATGGTTTAGGTGCTAATGGAAGGGTGCGTTGAGGATATCACGCCTCCACCCAGAACCTGATCGTTCTGATATAGCGCCAACGACTGGCCAGGCATGGGCGCTCTCTGAGGTGAATCAAACACCACCGAGATTCCACCGATGTTATCGAGTGCCACTGAGCATGATTGATCGTCCTGGCGATAGCGGGTTTTGGCCTGACAGCGGAACGTTCGCTCAGGTGCCGATCCTGATATCCAGTGCATCTTGTCGACAACCAGAGCGTCTTTCATAAGAGCTGGGTGGTCATGGCCTTGAACAACGTACAGGATGTTTGCCTCGAGGTCTTTATCTGCAACGTACCACGCGTCACCAGGCCCGCCAATGTCGAGACCGTGGCGCTGACCGGCCGTGTAGAACCACAGCCCGCGATGTTCACCAACGGTTTCTTGCTCAAGCGTCCTGATCGGGCCAGGCTTCGGGGGTAGGTAACGCGCCAGAAAATCAGAAAACTTTCGTTCGCCGATAAAACAGATCCCGGTGCTGTCTTTTCTGTCGGCATTCGGAAGATTTAGTAGACGAGCTTCTTCTCGAACCGCGTCTTTGGTGGTGTTGCCGAGCGGGAACATCGTAAGGGCCAGCGCCGATTCTGTTAGTTCGTGAAGGAAATACGATTGATCTTTGGAGAGATCTTTGGCTTTCAGAAGCTGATGGGCGTTATTTACGATCTCTACTCGGGCGTAATGCCCGGTCGCAATATGGTCTGCGCTCAGATCCCGCGCGTACGAAAGAAATTCCTTGAATTTGATTTCCCGATTGCACAGCACGTCCGGGTTAGGGGTTCGCCCAGCACGATATTCGTCCAGAAATATGGTGAACACGCGCTCCCAGTACTCGTGGGAAAAATTTACGGTCTTTAGCGGAATCCCAAGCGCTTCACTCACTGATTGAGCAGCGGCCAGATCTTCCCGAGCGGCGCAGTACTCATCGTCATCGTCTTCTTCCCAGTTTTTCATGAAAAGACCAATGACATGGTGGCCCTGCGTCTTCAGTCGATGAGCCGCGATGGCAGAGTCCACACCGCCCGACAGGCCAACCACAACCGTGTTTTGGGGCGAAGGCATTGACGTACTGAAGCGGCAGGGGGCTGGCGTTTAGTTCTGGATCGGAAAGATAATGGTTTCGGCATTGGTCATATCATGCCACTCGATACTGTCCGCCACGTAAGGCAGCATGCCATTGTCCTGAAACCAACTGTCAATCACGAAGCGTCTGCCGGAATCGATCTCTTCTATCTGGCCTGCCCAGTGGGCGTAGAAACCGAACTGCCGATAAGCACGTTCAACGATCCGATGAAAGCGAAGATACCCCTGTTCTTTGAATAAGGTCATGTAAGTCGTGATGTTCAACGATTCATCGATGCAGTCGAGCTGGCCTGGGGTCGTGGGGTTTTTCTCGTAATTGAGACCCAGGTCGTTATGAGTAGGCGTGTGACGACCCACAACCACTTCCAGCCATCCTACCGCTTGCCTTAACCGCTCGCGTTCTTCTTCCGCGCTGAGCGGTGCAGGGCGAAACCAGCCGGTCACGCTTCGCCACTCATCGCTGGAGAGCGAGACTTCCTGCTCGGTCTTACAGCTGAAGTCATAGCACACCGTTACTTTTTGGGGCTGTGCTTTCGCCGGCGGTCCCAACAGGCCTGTGACGAGTCCAAAGCAGAGACTTAATATTAACACGCCTGATAGAGGCAACGAGAACATCCTATATGCTTGTTTGGGGATCATAAAGATTATAGGGGAGGGGCCTGTCTGAAGTTACGATCCGGTCGCTAGTGGCTTGGGTGAGCCGCAAAACGGTGCCTCACTTGATATCCACTCGTCGCTTGCTAAGGTTCGAAGAACAATCAATCCAAAACCCCACAGGGTCTTGAGAAATCCCTGGTATTGACCCTATATTTAGAGCGATAGCCCGGACATGCGACTGTATTCGTGAGCGACCGTAGAGAAATTTCCAGAACCTCCGGAACCTCGGTAGAGGAGGCAAAACCGCGCCTTAAGAAACCGAGAATGTTTCGAGTATTGCTCGTTAATGATGACTACACCCCGATGGAGTTTGTGGTGATGATCCTGCAGCGGGTGTTCCGCTTGCCGCAGGAGCAAGCGGTCCAGATCATGCTCAAGGTTCACACCGAGGGATCGGGCGTGTGCGGTGTATTCACCGCTGAGGTGGCAGAAACTCGGGTACGCGAAGTGCTGACGCTCGCTCGCGAAAACCAGCACCCCCTGCAGTGCACCATGGAGCCTGAATAATTCGATGCTCTCCAGCGAACTTGAACTATCCCTCAATAGCGCGATTCAAAGCGCGCGTGAGTCGCGGCATCAATACATCACGGTTGAGCATTTGCTCGCGGCGCTTCTCGATAACGCGCCTGCGGCCAAAGCGATCAAGGCCTGTGGTGCTGAGGTAACCGGTCTGCGCCGAAAACTCTTGAGCTTTTTGAGCGAGCACGTGCCGGTGCTAGGTGAGGATGAAGAGGCCGACCCGCAGCCAGCCGTCGGTTTTCAGCGTGTGATTCAACGCGCCATTTTGCATGTTCAGAGTTCGGGCAAGCGCGAGGTTACGGGCACCAACGTGTTGATCGCAATCTTTGCCGAAAAAGACTCCCACGCGGTTTATTTTCTTGGTGAGGAGGGCGTTTCGCGCTTCGACATCGTCAACTACGTCTCTCACGGCATCAGCCAGGGCGACAACCGAAAAGAGTTGCCGCCTCCGGGTGAGCAAGAAGAGGACGAGAGCGACGAAGACTTTCAAAGCGCATTGTCTGCCTTCGCGGTCAATCTCAACGAGCAAGCGATTGCAGGCAAGATTGATCCGTTGATCGGGCGGGATCTGGAAGTGACCCGAACGATGCAAATTCTCTGCCGCCGCCGGAAAAATAATCCACTCTATGTGGGCGAGGCTGGCGTTGGTAAAACGGCGATTGCGGAAGGTCTGGCAAGAAAGATTGTGGAGGGTGAGGTACCGGAAGCATTGATTGGCAGCACTATCTTTGCGCTGGACATGGGCGCCTTGTTGGCGGGAACAAAATATCGGGGCGATTTTGAGCAGCGCCTCAAAGCGGTACTGGCCGATCTGGAAGAAACCGAAGGCGCGGTGCTGTTTATTGATGAGATCCACACCGTTATTGGTGCCGGCGCGGCTTCAGGTGGCGCAATGGACGCCTCTAATTTGCTCAAGCCGGTGCTGGCCTCCGGCGCTATTCGCTGTATTGGGTCAACCACCTATCAGGAGTACCGAGGCATCTTTGAAAAAGACCGCGCGCTGTCCCGGCGATTTCAAAAGATCGACGTCCTTGAGCCCAGCGTAGAAGAGACGGTTGAGATCCTGCGTGGTCTGAAGACGCAGTTTGAGAAGCATCACGAGGTGCGTTACACGGCACCCGCCCTACGGACGGCTGCCGAATTATCCGCACGATACATCAACGATCGGCATCTACCGGATAAGGCTATCGACGTGATCGATGAAGCGGGCGCTCAGGCGCGTTTAGCGCCGGCTTCTAAACGAAAAAAGACTATCGGCGTTGGCGACATCGAGCGGGTGGTGTCGAAAATGGCGCGCATTCCGCCCAAGACGGTCAGCGCGTCGGATCGCGATGCGTTGCGTACGCTCGAGGGCGATCTCAAGCGGGTGGTGTTCGGTCAGGATAGCGCGATCAAAGCTCTGGTTAGCGCCATAAAATTATCTCGTTCGGGTCTTGGCAACCCGGATAAACCCATTTCGTCGTTTCTCTTTTCAGGCCCAACGGGCGTCGGGAAGACCGAGGTGACACGTCAGCTTGCGCTCACGCTGGGCATTGAGCTGGTCCGCTTTGACATGTCGGAATATATGGAGCGCCACACGGTGTCACGTTTGATCGGCGCCCCGCCAGGCTATGTGGGGTTTGATCAGGGCGGTCTGCTAACTGAAGCGATCACCCGAAATCCGCACGCGGTATTGCTTCTTGACGAAATTGAAAAAGCACATCCGGATGTCTTTAATCTGTTATTGCAGGTAATGGATTACGGCACGTTGACGGACAACAACGGGCGCAAGGCAGACTTTCGAAACGTCATCATTGTGATGACCACCAATGCCGGGGCCACTCAAATGGCGCGAGGTTCTCTCGGTTTTGTAACCCAGGATCACAGCGCGGACGACACCGAAGTCATTAACAAACTCTTTACGCCTGAGTTTCGCAATCGCCTGGATTCCATCATCCGCTTTGGCGGCTTGGATGAGAACACCATCGGCCATGTGGTGGATAAGTTTATTTTGCAGCTCGAGTCACAGCTGGCGGATAAGGGCGTCACGCTGGATGTTGATGACAGTGCCCGGCGCTGGCTGGCGAAAAACGGTCACGATGCCACCATGGGCGCCCGTCCGATGGCTCGATTGATTCGCGATCGGATCAACGAAGCCCTCGCCGATGAACTGCTGTTCGGCAAATTATCCGCAGGGGGCAAAGTCAGGGTATTCGAGCAAGACGGCGATCTATCGTTTGAGATAGAGCCGGTCGATCAAAAGTAGTCGGCACTCAGATTTAGGTGACGCCCCGGTCGGAAAGCAAGCCGTCATCGAGCATCACTTGATTACCCTCTAGCGACAGTCGCCCCGAGGCGAACCAGGCGATAGCCTGTGGGTAAATCTCGTGTTCAACCGCATGCACCTTTTGTGCGAGCGTTTCCGTAGTATCGGACGGCACTATCGCTGTTTTTCCCTGAATGATGATGGGTCCGCCGTCCAGGTCCTCTGTGACGAAGTGTACGGTGGCGCCATGCGACGCCTGACGGTCGGCGAGTACCCGCTGATGGGTATTCAGGCCGGGATAATCTGGAAGCAGGGAGGGATGAATGTTAATCAGACGTCCTTCGAATTGTTTCACAAACGCAGGGGTCAGAATTCTCATAAAGCCTGCCAGGACAATAAGATCAGGGGAAAAGGTCTCGATAAGATCGGCAAGCGCCTCATCATAGATCTCGCGGGAATCAAAATCTCGATGACTGAGGCTGACAGCGACAATGCTCGCCTGAAGGGCTCGGGTTAGTCCATAGGCTGAGGTTTCATTACTAATGACCCCGACGACGGTTCCCGGAATTCGTTCTTCGCGACAGGCATCAATGATGGCCTGCAGGTTACTGCCGCTACCGCTGATGAGAACAACGATCCGGCATGCATGACCGGTTTCAGTCAAACACGACTCCGGCGTTGCCCGCGTTTATTTCACCCAGCTCGTAGACGGTTTCACCCGTACTTTCCAGTACGGTCTTCGCGCTGGAGGCCTCGTCAGGTGCAACAATGAGAACCATTCCGATGCCGCAGTTGAAGGTGCGCAGCATCTCGGAGGGCGCCACATTACCCTCTGCCTGAAGCCACTTGAATATCTCCGGATATGACCAGGCCGACGAGGCGATGTGACACTCAACACCGGCTGGCAGCACGCGCGGGATATTCCCGGGCAATCCGCCACCCGTGATGTGGGCCATGCCTTTGACGTTGACCGACTGCAGCACGTTCAAAATGCTCCGGACGTAAATCCGGGTAGGTGTCAGGAGCGTTTGACCAAGCGTTGAGCCTCCCAGGGATTGATCAAAGGGTGCGCCGCTACGGTCTACTATGGCGCGAGCCAGCGAATAGCCGTTGGAATGTAGACCGCTCGACGCAAGCCCCAGAACGCGATCCGATGGGCTGATGGCTTGGCCATCAATGATGCGGGCTTTTTCCACCACGCCCACGCAAAAGCCGGCAAGATCATATTCGCCCGCCTCATACATACCAGGCATTTCGGCCGTTTCCCCGCCGATCAGAGCGGCGCCTGCCTGTTCACAGCCCGAGGCAATGCCCGAAATGACGGATTCGGCCTGAGCGGGAGACAGCTTCCCCGTGGCGAAATAATCCAGAAAATAAAGAGGCTCTGCACCCACCACGAGTACGTCGTTAACGCACATGGCGACCAGGTCAATGCCGATGGTGTCATGCTGTTCCAAAGCCAAGGCTAATTTGAGTTTAGTGCCCACGCCGTCCGTACCAGAGACCAGCACGGGCTGTCGGTAGCGGTCGGTTGGGACCTCAAATAATCCACCGAATCCGCCAATCCCGCCGAGGCATTCCGGCCGCCAGGTTTTTTTTACCAGAGGTTTTATCCGATCGACTAATTCGTCGCCAGCGTCAATATCAACACCGGCATCGCGATAGCTGATGGAGGGTTTGGTGGAGTCAGTCAAGGCTATGAATTAGGCGGCAACGGTCAGGCGGTATGGTATCGTATGTGCCTAGCCAGAAGGGCGTCTTCTTTGGCTTTGCCCTTCGTAAGCGAGGGCTTCAACGGAAGATCACGTCGATGTCTCAGTTATCCCCACGCCATCAAATCCCAAATCTGCTGACGCTCGGGCGAATTGCGGCCGTACCGGTGCTGATTCTGTTTTTACGCGATGGTCGTTACGGATCAGCTCTTGTGATTTTCTTGCTGGCGGGAATCACCGACGGGCTGGATGGATGGATCGCCAAGCGATTTGATTCGGTCACCCGACTGGGAGCAGTTCTTGATCCGCTCGCCGATAAGATGCTCATTGTGAGCACCTATGTGATGCTGGTGATCTCAGGCGATTTACCGTTCTGGCTACTTTTGCTGATTGCGTTTCGAGACCTTGGAATAATCGGCGGGGTGCTGGTTCTGCACACCCTTCATGGCGACATCCAGATGAGGCCCAGCGCCATTAGCAAGATCAATACCTTTCTGCAGATCAGTCTCGTGGTGCTGGTAATGGTGGAGCGTGTGGGTTTAGTGGGGCTGGGTACTCTGACCGACTGGGTTTTGTGGTCGGTTGCGGCCACCACCATCGCGAGCGCCTTTCATTATGTGTATTTCTGGTTGATACAACCGAGCGTTGGGTCGCGTTAAACGCCTCACTTGCTGATGTCCCCTTCAGAACAAATCCGGTTGCCGCTGCGCCTAAAAGAAAGCGCCTCTTTTGAAAATTTCTATTCCCGAGAAAATCAGGAGGTCGTGAACCTTCTGCAGTCCATCGGCGATCCGACCATAAGCAAGGTGGTCTTTCTCTATGGTCCTGAGGGCGCCGGCAAGTCACATCTCCTTCAGGCAACTTGCAAAGCGATGCTGCAGGCGTCAGCAGCGAGCTTTTACGTTTCCCTTGGCATGGATGGCGTCCAGCCGGAACTGCTCGTGGATCTCACCGCATATGGCTTGGTCTGCCTGGATGATGCAGATTCGATCGCCGGTGATGCATCTTGGGAAGAGGCATTGTTGACGCTTTACGAGTCTTTGGGCGAATCGGGCGGCCGCTTATTGATCGCGGGACGATATCCGCCTGGTCAGGGGAGATTCAGACTCCCCGATCTTGTCACCCGATTGGCGTCGGGAGGGGTCTGGAAGGTTCAGTCGCTCTCAGAGGAGGACTTGTCTCACGCCATCCAACTGCGCGCCCGGCAAAGGGGCATAGAAATCCCTGATGCGGTTACGGCTTATCTCCTCCGCCGCGTCCGACGCGATCCGCACACGCTATTTGCCCTGTTGGATCAGATCGATGAGCACGCGTTCGCTCATCAGCGCCGACTCACCGTGCCCTTTGTTAGAGATCTAGCGACTCGGCTTCTTGGAAACGAGGCGCTACGCTGTTCTTAACGCTTTCGCCGTCTCGGCCAGACGCGCGCCCAGTGCCCGACAAAGCGTGGTTTCATCGCGAGTAACGGGGTGCTGATTACGACTACCGGCAACGTGGCTGGCGCCGTAGGGTGTACCGCCGCTGGTGGTCTCGTTTAGTGCCGACTCGGTAAAAGGTAGCCCACAGATCAGCATGCCGTGATGAAGGAGAGGCAGCATCATCGACAAAAGTGTGGATTCCTGGCCGCCGTGTTGTGTCGAAGATGATGTGAACACCGCCGCGGGTTTTCCCGCTAGCGTGCCGGCGAGCCAGTCGGCCCCCGTGCGCTGAATAAAATACCCAAGCGGGGCGGCCATGTGCCCGAACCGGGTAGGGCTCCCGAGCGCCAGACCGTGACACGCCTTGAGATCTTCCAGTGTGACGTACGGCGGACCCTTTTCCGGTATGTCGGGCTCGCTTTTTTCTATCGTGGGTGATATCGCGGGTACCGTGCGCAGGACCGCCGTGCAGTCCGGGATACTTTCGATCCCCTGACAAATGAGCTTTGCCATGGAGCCAACCGCGCCGTAACGGCTGTAGTAGAGAACGAGAATCGACGTCATGAGGCTGAATACAGACTAGAGTAGTTCAAGCGCGTTCTCGGGCGGTCTGCCGATCACCGCGCGCCCGGCACGAACGACGATCGGTCGCTCGAGCAATATAGGATGCTCCACGATAGCCCGGATAAGGGCATCGTCATCAGCATCCGCCAGTTCCAATTCAGCAAAAACAGTTTCTTTTGTCCGCATCATATCGATTACCTTACAGCCAAGTGCGGACTGAAGATCTCTGAGCAACTGGATGCTAAGCGGCTGGTCCAGATAGTCGACGATCTCGGGCTCTATCCCTTGGGACTGAAGCAGCGCCAGAGTCTCACGCGACTTGGAACATCGGGCGTTATGGAAGAGCTGAAAAGGCATGTGATTTCCTTGCGTTTCTTGACAGAAAGGGGGGTCGACGGTACATTGCGACCGTTAAGTCGCAGAAGACATTCCGCGCGTAACTACCCTGATTTTATACGCAAACATTTCAAAGAGACGGATCCGATGACAATAATCATGACGCCTGTCCGTACCCTCCTAACGCTCATCGCTGTGGCCGCGTTTGCCACCGGCTGTGTGACTGCAAAGCCCACCGAGACTGAGGCCGGCTCTGCGACCGCCGCTACGCCGGCACCTGCAGTTGTGTTGGCGCCTGCTGTGGTCGCGGCGGTAGCCAAACCAGACGATTGGTGCACGCGATATCCGGATGCCTTTGAGTGCGCAGCTGTAGCAGCCGCCGCGGCAACCACGTCAGACGACTGGTGTGCCCGCTACCCAGACTCCTTCGTGTGTCAGGAAGCCGCTCCGGTGCCCGGTATAACTGCCTATGTGGTGCAGGCTGGAGATCACCTGTGGGGAATCTCCTCGCAGCCGAAAGTTTATGGGGATCCGTACCAGTGGCCGCTGTTGTTCAAGCGAAACCGTGCAGAGATCAAAGACGCGGATTTGATCTATCCGGGACAAATGATCCAGATCGAGCGTGACCTCACCGATACACAGGTTCAAGAGGCCATGACGCATGCCCGTACCCGCGGCGCATGGGCGATCGGTGTGACCGAGGCCACTGACCTGGTCTATCTCGCCGCCGCTGCGGCATCAGATGCCCAGAATGCCACTGCGGCGCAGGCTGAGCAGATGATCACGCAGGCCAAATCCGATCTCGATGCCTCCAAGGCAGCAGGCGCCGAGTGGCGAGTTCTGGACAAGGCAACCGGCGGCAAAGCCGTGTCGTTGAGTAAGCTTCTGAAAGCGGCCGAAAAAGCGATGGAGGCGGGTGAGGCTGCTGAGGCCTTTCGAATCGCACATCGTGTGTCTGAAGCGGCCCAGTTGAGCCTGGCTCAGGCCGCGTCCCAGGCCGGCGCAGGGCCAAACTTTAACTAGGCGAGCAAGTCGAGCAAAAAAGGCCCCGTCGGATCGGGGCCTTTTTTTTCAAATCCAGCTGTCGCTAAATGTTGTCTTCGTCTGCGAAGGATGTTGAGGCCAGCCGATCATGAGCCATAGTGTCTCTTCATTTGCGTATCACGCGCGCCGGGTTCTTGGACGGGTTCGCGAGGCGCGACTACCTACGATTGCTTCAGCACTGGCGTTTACCACCGTTCTGGCTTTGGTGCCGCTTTTGACGGTGAGTGTTGCCGTGTTGTCGATGTTTCCTTTCTTCGAACAGTGGGGAGACGCCGCTCAAAACTTGCTCTACGAGAATCTCATCCCCGCCACGGGCGACGTGGTACGAACCTATCTTGAGGAATTTGCCGGACAGGCGGGGTCGTTGACGGGCCTAGGCTTGGTCACGCTCGTCATAACAGCCCTTTTATTGCTTTCGACTATTGAAGATGCTTTCAATGAGATTTGGGGCATGAAGAAAGGGCGCACGTTTGCGCAGCGCATACTGCTTTACTGGGCGCTCTTAACATTGGGCCCAGTACTGATCGCGCTGAGTTTGTCGCTTACTTCCTATTTAGGCGCGTGGGTAGTCGATGAAATTGCCCCGGAGATGAGCCGAAGCGCCTTTGGACTATGGCTGGTGCAGATGTTGCCGATTATTCTTGAGGCAATCGGTTTTCTACTGATGTACCTGATTGTTCCCAGTCGCGCCGTACCGGTCAGGTTTGCGCTGCTTGGCGCCGGCATTGCCGTGGCGCTCTTCGAATTATCCAAATACGGATTTGTCTTGTTTATAAGCAACTTCCCCGCCTATCAGATCATTTACGGTGCCCTCTGGACGATCCCCGTCTTTCTGGTCTGGATTTATCTCTCGTGGCTGGTCACGTTAGTCGGCGCGTGTGTGAGTGCGGAAATGACGCATTCGACAAAAATCCCAGTGACTACCCCAAAAGTCCCGCCTGTAATGGGTGGCAAGCCCAGGGCGGACTAGTATTTTCCCTATCCCATTATCCGTCATGGCTGCTTGAGCGTGAGTTGATTACTTTTAAAATAGTCCGGTAACGTTTTCTCCTATAAGCCCAGACAGCACCAAAGTAATTTTTGGGGATCTCTCTTATGACCCAAATCACCCGCTTGAAAACTCTCGCGTTATTCGTTTTCGCCGCCGTGATGAGCACCGCTTCTTTTGGCGAGACGCGCGATCCGGACCTGCATTTCTTTCAGGACAGCTTTAATGATTTGTCCGAGGAGGCCATGACGGCGGCCGAGGAGGGTAAGGTCGGGGTACTGGTGGTGTTTGAAACAGACGACTGTCCCTGGTGTGAACGCATGCACGAGACCGTACTTAATCAGTCGCCAGTGCAGGATTATTTCCGTACGCACTTTCGCATCATCAAGTTGAATACGGACGGTGATGCCATGGTGGTCGGATTCGATGGGAGCGAAGCCTCAGAGACCGAGTTTGCGCTTCAGCATAATCGGATTCGCGCGACGCCTGCCTTCCTTTTCTTCAGCGCTCAGGGCGAGTTGATGACCCGCTTCACCGGCACGACCCGTGATCCGCAGGAATTTCTGTGGCTTGGTGAGTATGTGGTTGATTCGCACTTCAAATCTGAGCGTTTCTCAAATTACAAACGCAAGCGTCGCGATCAGTCTTCGTGATTGAGTGAAGGCATCAGTTTGATGGTCCCCGTTCCTCTCATCCGATGGGTTGCCAGTATCTGCATTGCGATAGCCTCTTCGTCCAGCGCCCTCGCCCAGGCAGAGCGTGAGCCGTTGCCGGAGCCGCTTACGCTTCAGGCGGCGCTGAGCGCAGGCCTTCAGGGTCATCCCAACATGGATCTTGCAAAGGCGCAGTTGCGCGGCGCGCAAATCCGACTAAATCAGGTGGAGTCTAGCTACGGCTTTGATGCGTTTGTCGAATTACAGCCAAGAGCTGCCAGCCGCGCCTCTAATTCTGGTATGGATTTTCAAAACGACAGTCGATATGGACTGGTTCTGGATAAACGGCTCAGTGATTTTGGAAGAACCAAAAGCCGAATCTCGGCGGCCCAGTCGGACATCGACGCGCGCACAGCCGGGCTCCTTGCCCAGCGCGACCAACAGCTGATCGATGTGATGCAGCATTTCTTCGCGGTCCTTCTTGCGGATCAGAATTATCAGATGCGCAATGAAAAAATGGCTTTGGATTACTTTCGGTACGCGCGAGCGGAAGAGCGACGCGTCCGCTTCCAGCAATATTCCGAGCTCGAGGTAGCTGAGAAGGAAGTCTTCTACCGAAAAAGTTATGCCGCGCGACAACGGGCGGGTCTAGAGCGCCGGCAACGCCGACATGAATTGGCTCTTGCCTTAGGGCGGCCGGGTGAGCTCTCGAATGAATTGCAGAAACCGGATTTATCGATATACCTGGAGCGGGATATCCCTGAATATACCGAGACGGTGGATCAAGTCCTCGCCAGCTCTCCAGTGGTGGAAGCCCGTCGTCGGGATCTTGCTGCGGCTGAGGCAAAAGTCGAGGTGGCGCGTAAGGTGAACTCCCCCGTCCTCAGTTTTGAGTTTGAGGCGCGAGAGTACTACGACAGTTCCTTTGCGAGCCGTGACCGCTATCGGGCAAACCTTAAATTCATTGCGCCGATCTTTAATGGTACCGCCCGGCGCGATACTGAGGTCGCGCTAGCCGAGAACGCGGTGTTCCAAAAAAAAGCAGAACTTCTCGCAGCGGAATTTTCGGTTCGTGAAGAAGTGCTGAGTCTTCTCACCGATCTACAAGTCGGTCAAGCAGAGATTGCAGCGGCAAAGGCGCAGCAAACCTACCGCGCCTATTATCAGGACCGTAGCCGCGCGATGTATGAAATGGAGATGCAGACGGATTTTGGGGATGCTCAGGCGGCTGCGGCTGCCGCGATGTTAGAGATGAGCCAAGTGGAGTTCAATCAAGCGCTGCTCTGGGCACGCTTGGATGCCTTGCGGGCCAAGCCGACCCCCATGCTTCAGGAGAATTAAAAAATGACCGGTATTTTTCGAGCGGGGCTGATGTTAGCGCTCGCCTTTTTCGCGACGGCAGGTTGGTCGCAGGGTCTTGAAGGCACTGTGGATTGGAATCGGCGGGTATCGCTCGGATTTGGAATTTCCGGCCAGGTAGCCGACGCAATGGTTCAGGCCGGTGATGCGGTCCCGTCTGGTCAGAGTATGGTGGCTCTGGAGACGACGGTACTGAAAATTGCCCTCGATAAGGCGACCAACATTGCGGATATCGCCCAGGCACAACTGGAAGAGCAGATGAGCGTATTGGATCGCGAGCGCACGCTTTACGACGAAGGCGCACTGTCCGGCGTGCAACTCCAGCAGGTCGAGATAGAACTTTCCCGACGAGAGTATGCCCTGAAGGATGCAGAGCTTGAGCTGCAACATGCGCGTTACCGTCTGGAGCTCGCGCGCTTGCGCGCACCCTTTGAAGCCTGGGGGGTCGACTCTGGGGTCTCGCAGGCCCAGTGTGGGAACCACGACTCGCATGACCCCCCCTGGAATCCCCTTGCCGAGCGGGGACGATACCTAGCGAGAACCTTTATTGACTCAGAAACGCTGCAGGCTTACGGCGCAGAGGTTGCTGTCGTCGTCTCAGTGGGCGATCGGCGATTCAAGGGGCTGGCCACTCGGATTGGGCTGGAGCCTTTGCTCGAATCGGGTCAGGTGCCGCGCTATCCGATCGCCGTCGAGTTTGCCAGTGACACGTTGATTCGCCCCGGCACGGCCTGCACGATCTCGTTGGAGTAACAGGCGCTGCGATCAAGTCGATCGGAATTGATCGCTACAAGGAACTGAGGGTCTTTAACGTCGCCACCAGTTCGTTTAGCGGGTAATCGGTGGATTCGGTATCGGCTCGATGTCGATATTCGACGCTGCCTTTTTCCAAGCCTCGCTCCCCAACCACGATGCGATGTGGTATTCCGATCAGATCCATTTCGGAGAACATCACTCCCGGGCGCTCGTCCCGGTCATCCAGCAGGACTTCGAAGCCCGCGGCTTGAAGATCGCTATAAAGAGCATCTACAGCCTGCGCTACCTTTTCCGATTTTTTAAGGCCGATCGGCACGATACATACATCAAAAGGGGCAAGCGGGCCGGGCCAGATGATTCCACGGTCGTCATGACTCTGTTCTATCGCTGCCGCAACAATCCGCGTGATGCCGATTCCGTAACAGCCCATGTAAAAAGGCTGGCTGCGACCTTCAGGATCCAGAAAATGTGCATCCAGCGCCTCGCTGTATTTCGTGCCCAGCTGAAATACATGCCCAACCTCGATACCGCGACGCACGCTGATGGATCGATCGGGATCATTGGGACACGGGTCACCCTCGCCGGCCTGCCGAAGATCGCAAGATTCCGGTTCGGCTAGGTCACGACCCCAATTCACGCCCCTAAAATGAACATCCTCCCGATTAGCGCCGCAAACAAAATCCGCGAGTTCGGCGGCCGCGTGATCAACAAACATGGGAATCTTAAGACCCACCGGACCTATCGAGCCCGGAGAGGCTCCCGTGGCCTGTTTCACGCTTTCTGCGCTGGCGAAACGTAGCGGTTTGGCGACGGCATCAAGGGCTTCGGCCTTTACGGCGTTTAAGTCCTGATCACCGCGCAAAATCAGAGCCACAGGTGTTCCATCCGAGCCATCAACCAGAAGCGTCTTGATTGTCTGCGCAGGTGAGATCTTTAAAAAATCACTAAGACCCGAGATGGTGTGCTGATTCGGCGTCGCGACCTCATCCATCGCCTGACCAGGCAAAGGCCGCCGATCAGATCGTGGCGCGATGTTCACTTTCTCGACGTTCGCCGCATAGCCGCACTCAGAACAAAAAGCGATGGCGTCCTCGCCCGAGTCCGCCAGAACGTGAAATTCGTGGGAAAAATTTCCCCCGATCGAGCCACTGTCTGCCTCAACCGCCTGAGCGGCGAGCCCCAGTCGCTCGAAGATGCGGCCGTAGGCGTCATACATGGCCCGGTAGCTTTCTGCCATGCCTGCAGGATCGCGATCGAAAGAGTAGGCATCCTTCATGATGAATTCACGGGACCGCATCACGCCAAAGCGGGGGCGAATCTCGTCCCGAAACTTAGTCTGTATCTGGTAGAGGTTCATGGGCAGCTGCCGATAACTTCGAATCTCGGCCCTTGCCAACGTGGTGATTACCTCCTCGTGCGTGGGACCGAAACAAAAGTCACGCTGATGGCGATCTGAAAATCGTAAAAGCTCCGGGCCATAGGCATCCCATCGACCGGACTGGCGCCACAACTCCGCGGGCTGCACGGCCGGCAGCAGGACCTCCTGGGCGCCGGCTCGATCCATCTCCTCGCGAACGACCTGCTGCACTTTGTTCAAGACTCGGTGCCCCAGGGGCAGCCAGTTATAGACCCCGGAGGCGACCTGTCGGATGAGGCCCGCCCGAAGCATGAGCTGGTGGCTCACCACTTCTGCATCGGCTGGGATTTCTTTAAGCGTGGTGAGAAAGAAATTTGAGGTGCGCATAAGTTGCCGTTGGTCCGTCTATTCGAAAGTTAGAAATAAAAACAATTGGTTGGCGAGCCCATGTTTACCTATACAAGGGTGCTATGTCGAGGCGGCTGCCGTGCGTTCGTTCTCAGACTGAACGCCGAGTCGTCCGGCTGCGCTTACGGCTACTGCAAGCATTGCAAAGTCGAGTTCCGCAGATCTTTGAAGGTCATCAATCATCTGCTCAAGGCGCTGATGGTCTGGCCCGTGTGCTGCAATCCAGCTACGCACCGCACTTTTTCCACGCCCCGTTTCGCTCGCGAGTATTCTAGCGGTGATCTGCCTTTGCGTGAGCGTCAAATTGCTGCGCAAAGCGGCCCGTGCGAGACCATGCCAATGGTTTTGAAGCGGTAGCTTGCCAATACGTTCAAATAGCCATTGCAGATGGAGTCGATCACCGACATCAAAATAGACCGAGGCGACTTGTGCAATGCCATAGGTCTCACCATTATTAGCAAGATCAACAATGTCCAACCCTCGCGATAGCGCGGCAAATTCGGCCACCGTATTCGCCAGCGGCGCCGGAGTCTGAGCGCCGAGGTAGCGCTTCACGCGACGCTTCTGAGTGAGTCGATTGGAAGCGGCGAGCACGCGTGGGAAACCCCGTTTCAAGTGATCGATCGCACCGCGGAACTCCTCTACACTTTGTGCGATGTCCAGAGGTTGATGACGATACGTCAACAACCACACCGTGGCGTGTTCAAGCAGTTGACGGGTTTCGTGCATCAGTTCTTTTTGGATTTGCGAGCGCACTCGATTATCGAGCGCTTCAATCTCCCGCCAGCAGTCGCGAAGACGGAAGATCTCCCGAGCGGCGGCAAAAGCCCTGACCGTGTCCGCGGGCAGGGCGCCGGTTAATTCGTTCATCCGCAAAACAAAGCCCGGACCCACTCGATTGATCATGTTATTGGTGAGATATGTCGCCACAATCTCGCGCCGCAACTGATGCGTAGCCATAAACCGATCAAAGCGCGGACTGAGTACAGCGGGGAAGTACCGCTTTAAATCCTCGGCGAGGAACGCATCCTCCGGCACTGTGGATTCAAGCAGGATTTGATAGGTTGAGATCTTGCTATGACTCAGCAGAACGGCGAGTTCGGGCCGAGTCAGGCCCTCTTTTTTGGAAATTCGATTATTAATTTGCTCTTGATCCGGCAAGCCTTCCAACACCCGATCCAGGCCATAGGTCTGCTCCAGCTGGCGAATCGCGCGCGAGTGTTGGTGGATCAGATTCGCGGCCTGATCGGTGGCGAGAGACAGCGCCTGGGTCTGCGCATAGTTATCGCGCAGCACAAGCCTAGCCACTTCATCGGTCATTTCTTCAAGCAGCGCGTTTCGTTCATCGAGAGTCAAGGTGCCTTCGTCCACGGCACCGTTCAGCAGAATCTTGATGTTGACTTCGTGATCAGAGGTGTCGACGCCCGCCGAGTTGTCTATGGCGTCAGTGTGACAGAGCCCCCCGCGGCGACTGAATTCAATCCGCGCGTGCTGCGTTAATCCAAGATTGCCACCCTCACCAATAATTCGACAGCGCAATTGACTCGCGTCTACTCGAAGACTGTCATTGGCCCGGTCGCCTACCGACTCATGGCTCTCGAAAGAGGCTTTCACATAGGTTCCGATACCGCCGTTAAACAGGAGATCAACAGGGCTCTTGAGCATCTCATGGATAAGCTCCTCTGGACTTAGACTAGATGCGCTGATGCCCAGCGCTTTTCGTGCCGCGTCAGAGAGGTCAATCTTTTTCATCGTTCTCGGCCAGACGCCTCCGCCGCTGGACAGCAGATCTTGGTTGTAATCGGCCCAATTGGACTGGGCCATCGAAAAAAGCCGCTGCCGTTCGGCAAACGACACTAGAGGATCCGGGTCAGGATCGATGAAAATGTGTTGATGGTTAAAGGCTCCCACCAGGCGAATCTGCTCGGAGAGCAGCATGCCGTTGCCGAACACGTCGCCGGCCATATCCCCGATCCCGATAACGGTGAAGGGCTGGCTTTGAGTGTCTAAGTCGAGGTCTCGAGCCAGGCGCTTAACCGACTCCCACGCCCCACGAGCGGTGATCCCCATGCCTTTGTGGTCGTACCCGGTCTTGCCGCCGGATGCGAAGGCATCGCCAAGCCAATATCCATATTCATGCGCAATGTCGTTAGCGATATCCGAAAAAGTAGCCGTGCCTTTGTCCGCAGCGACCACGAGATAGGGGTCATCGCCGTCATAGCGCACGACTTGAGGCGGCGGGGAAATGACGTCGCCTTGACGATTGTCTGTAAGGTCGAGCATGCCCCTGATGAAGGTTTGGTAGCACCGGATCACCTCGTTGGGCCGGTCGGACGCTTGGCAGTCAGCGAGTTTTCGAACAATAAAGCCGCCTTTGGATCCCACTGGAACAATAACGGCATTTTTGACAATCTGGGCTTTTACCAAACCCAGGACTTCGGTTCGAAAATCCTCAGGCCTGTCAGACCAGCGAAGCCCGCCACGGGATACCCGACCGCTTCTCAGGTGGACGGCCTCCAGATGCGAGGAGAAAACAAATATTTCGAAGAGGGGTCGCGGCTCTGGCATTCTGGCAATCGATCGGCAATCGATCTTGAAGGCCAGCCGTTCTGCTTGATCCAGGTCGTGTTTTTGAAAATAGTTGCTTCGGACCAACGCATCCAGCAGGTTGATATAGGCTGACAGGATGCGATCCTCATCGATATTCGTGACGCGCTCGAGGCCACCGCTCAGGTCTGATCGAACCTCTTTGATGTGTTCCTCACGATCCCCGTCAAGATCCGGATCAAACTTGACTTCGAAAAAACGAACCAGTCGGCGAACCATGTTGGGGTTGCCGGCCAGGGTTTGAATCACATACTCCTGACTGTATCGAAATCGTATCTGCTTCAGATACCGATAAATGGCTCGAAGCAGATTGGTTTGTTTCCAGTCAAGCCCAGCCGACAGAGCAAGTTGGTTAAATCCGTCGTTATCGGTTGCTTTGCGCCAGACCCGAAGCAGCAACGCCTCAATGTTGGATTGAACCTCTTGGAGATTTGCTGACTGTCCCGAGAGGGCCTGTAGGTTAAAAACATGAATAAAGAAAATTGCACCGTCAGCGCAGCGAACGACGTAGGGAGCCTCGGTGAGGACCCGTAAGCCCAGGTTCTCGATCATTGGCAGGATATCTGAAAGGACGACAGACTCCCCGGGGGAGAAGATCGTCAGTTCCAGATGCCCCCTTTCTTCATGAGGGATGGGCGAGAAATGGATGACCAGCTGATGCGTCCGACTGGCCGCGTCCAGATGCTGGATATCCATCGTCGCGCGCTCGGGACTGAACGTTTCGCGATACGCGGTGGGGAACGCGCTGCTCCAGCGCTCGGCATACTCGGCCCCTGCCTGTAAACCATAGTGTTCCTGCAGGGCGAGCCTTAATTCATCGGGCCAGAACTTGGCAAGATTTCGAATCTCGGCTTCCAGTGCCTCAGTATCCAGAGTCGCTGGCCCAGTCTCGGCGACATCCACGATAAAGTGGATACGCGCCAGAATGGATTCTGAGAAATGGACGTTAAATTCGTATCCGGTTCCCTGAAAAGCCCGCTGAAGGGCCGAACCGATCTTTTCCCGCAGATCGCTGTTGAAGCGATCTCGAGGCACAAACACAAGGCAGGAATAAAATCGTTCGAAACGATCTTGGCGGACAAACAGTCGAACCCGTTGACGTTCCTGCAGGTCGAGCATGCTCATGCCTGCAGCGTAAAGGTCATCATGAGTGATCTGGAAAAGATCGTCACGAGGATACTGCTCGACAATATTTTGAAGAACCTTGATGCCATGACCGCGAGCCGGCAGCCCACTGCGATCAAGCAACCTCGTCATTTTTTGGCGTAGGATCGGTATTTCGGTCACGCTACGGTTATAGGCGTCTGCGGAGAAGAGGCCCACCAGCAGGGTCTGCAGGCGCTCTTCGTTTGCGCTTCTGGGATGTTCAATCAGAATCACGTCCATAAATGCCGGACGATGCACCAACGATCTAACGCTGGATTTGGTAATGAGAACGGATTCGTCAGGGAGAAATCGGTCGGCGATGGAGTCAGGCAGTATCTGTGAGCGGTTTTTTTGATCACCTTGCAGCCCCGCTTTGAATATGCCGAGGGCAGATGATTCATCGGGTTGCATGTCCGAATCCGTCCGGTGAGATTGCCGGTACTGGATAGCGCCAAGAAAAGTGAAGTTGTTCTCAGCCACCCAGCGGAGAAGGGCGGCTATCTCCTCTTGTGACTCAGCTGCCGACTTGGGGATAGCCTGCTCGACTTGCGCCGCGACATCAAGAACCCTATTGCGCATGGGGTCGAGGTCTTGATTGGCCGCGCGTACGGCATCAAGGGCCTCGCTGATTTCGGTCTCGATGTTGCGCAGATATTCTGTTCGCAGTTCACGGTCTATCCGAAAACTCAAAAAAGACTCGGCCTGTAAGCCCTCGTTGTGTCTTTTGATCTTGTTTATACGGTGCTGGCGGTCTCGATCCACGCCGATGACCGGATGGATAGTGAGATGAATGGTGTAACCGAGTCGGTTAAGGACCATCCGGATGGAGTCAACGAGGAAGGCCATATCCGAAGAGATGATCTCCACCATCGTATGTTCACAGACCCACCCGTCGTGATCGACAGAAGGGTTGAACGCGCGGACCTTAACCTCGCCCGATTTTCTTTCTTTTGCTGACTCGAGATGGCTGAGCGCGCAGCCGTACAGCTCATTGGGGTCGGTGTCGATTAAGTCAGGACCGGGAACCCGGGCGAAATAAAGCGCTAGAAAATCTGCGACGATGGTCCGGTGATCTGCCGATACTTCTGCAGCGGCCCGCGTAATCAGTGGCTGGACCAGGGTCTCACGATCAAAATCGGCGACTTGAGTCATAAAAGCCTGTGTAGAGTGGTCTTGTTGGCTTGAGCGGTGACCCACCGTGTGAGCCCGACTTGATTGCAAAAGGTGCTTGGGAGTGAGTTAATCATGAGTCAGGCGCGGGGTAAACTTTGATCCCTCCAGAACACCCCGATTGGTGAGTTACAGGCCATGAATGATCGACCGCTGTGGTCTCCAAGTGCTGAGCAGATCGCCTCAAGCAATATGACGAGGTTTGCCGAGGATGCCTCGTCACGCTGGGGTCGGTCGTTTGTGGATTACTCTGAGCTCCATCGCTGGTCCGTAATGCATCCGGAGGAGTTCTGGCGCAGCGTGTGGGACTGGACCGGCGCGATGGGCTCGGGGAGTCTGGATCCGGTCATTGAGCATCCTGAGCGCATCCCCGGCGCCATATGGTTTCCTAACCTAAGGCTCAATTTCGCACGAAATTTGCTACGTCGTCGGGACGATGGGCCGGCGCTGCTTTTTAGGGCTGAAGATAAGGTCAAGCGATCGGTCAGCCATAGGGAACTCTATCTTGAGGTCGCATGCATCGCCGCCGCTTTGCGACAGGCGGGGGTCACGTCAGGGGATCGGGTCTGCGGATTTATGCCCAACATGCCAGAGACCGTGAGCGCGATGCTCGCCTGCGCGTCTTTGGGTGCAACCTGGTCTTCGTGTTCGCCAGATTTTGGCGTGCAGGGTGTGCTTGATCGATTTGGCCAGATTGAGCCAAAAGTACTTTTTAGCGCAGACGGTTATTGGTACAACGGTAAAGCGCACGATTCCCTGAACAAACTGAAGGCCATTCGAGACGGCCTGCCCACCGTAACCCACGTGGTCGTTGTACCGTTTCTTTCGAGGGATCCGCAGCTATCGGGAATCCGAGACGCTGAGCAACTCGAGGACTTTTGCGTAGACGCAACTGAAATCGACTTCGTCGACGTCCCCTTCAATCATCCCTTGTATGTCATGTATTCCTCCGGAACGACGGGGGTTCCCAAATGCATTATTCATGGCGTGGGCGGCTCTTTGCTGCAGCATCTCAAGGAGCAGCAACTGCATGTCGACTTGCGTTCAGACGATAGGCTTTTTTACTTCACCACCTGTGGATGGATGATGTGGAATTGGCTTGTAGGGGGATTGGCGAGCGGAGCGACCCTTGCGCTTTATGATGGCTCTCCGTTCTACCCCGACGGGAACGTCATTTTCGACTTCGTCGCTGAGGAGCAAATTAACGTGTTGGGGACGTCGGCAAAGTTTATTGACGCTATTGCCAAAGCGGGCCTCAGACCCAAAGAGACGCACGATTTGAGCAATGTACGGACGATCCTTTCTACGGGGTCTCCGCTTAATCCAGAAGGCTTTGATTACATTTACGACGCGGTGAGTTCGAGCGCCTGTCTTTCATCCATATCCGGCGGCACTGACATTATGGGTTGCTTCATGGGTGGAAACCCGACCCTCCCGGTCTGGAAAGGTGAAATCCAGGGTCCGATGCTGGGAATGCAGATCGAAGTGAGGGGTGATGACAACCGCTTGCTGTCAGCGGGTGAAAAGGGCGAACTGGTGTGCGCCAACGCTTTCCCCTCCATGCCACTTGGTTTCTGGAATGATCCTGATGGCGAGCGCTATCACGAAGCGTATTTTGATAAATTTCCAAATGTTTGGTGTCATGGCGATTACATTACGATTACCGAGCATGGCGGTATTGTGGTCTTCGGTCGTTCGGACGCAGTATTGAATCCAGGTGGGGTTCGAATCGGCACAGCCGAGATTTACCGGCAGGCAGAACGTATCCCCGAGGTCATGGAAAGTCTCGTCATTGGGCAGCAATGGCAGGGCGATGTGCGCGTGGTGTTGTTTGTGAGACTACAGGACGGCCTGACGCTGGATGATGACCTGAGGGAGCGAATTCGCAGTGAAATCCGCACGAACACTACGCCGCGACATGTTCCTGCGAAGGTTATTGCAGTGGCTGATATTCCGCGCACCAAAAGCGGGAAGATAGTAGAGCTCGCCGTTCGCAAGATTGTGCACAATGAGCCGGTACTCAATCGAGAGGCACTCGCCAATCCGGAAGCGCTCGATCTTTTCGCGAACCTGAGTGATTTAGCGAACTGACGCCTAATCAGGACGGCGTTTAATAGCCTGTCATGTCCAGAATGCGATACCCGCCGGGGATCCCTAGGGTCAGGGCGGCATCAAGATGATCCACAGCCGACAGCTCCGCGGTGTAATTTCCGGCTACGTTGTCGATCCGAATCGGAACGCGCGATGAATCCGGCAGCCCGAGCGGCGGCAGGGTAAAGCCAAGCGAGGACATCAGCGCACTCGCGGAGACCTGAAGCTCCTGCACGTATCCTGCCAGAGCCCGCAGGGCGCGATAATCTGAGACATCAATCGCAAGTTCATCATTATCGGTAAGGCAGCTTCGGCTGACCAAGGTATCGTTCCGCGTTACTTGCCACCAATCGCACGCGGTGCCTGCTACCCGATGCGATTGACCCAGCGCTTTGATTTGGAAAGTGCTCGCACCGATTTCATCAGGATTCGCTATACCCAGGTTCTGAAGCATCGCGTCCAACTGCTCGCGTTTTTCTTCGGGCAAATTCTGTCGTTGGGCCTGCAGTTGATCGGCAATACCTGCGAGTTGCCCTACGGATTCTTTGAGGGCATCCGAATCAATTCGGGTAATTTCCTTGCGGGGGTGATTGATCAAAAGCACGAGTTGATCGGATACGACAAAAAGCATCTCTTGTCGGGGCAGGGAGGAGTGTGTCAGACGGATCCGATCGCCGCTAATCACGATTTGGGCCTGGCCAGTGATGCCCTTGTCGACAGTATTCACAATGAGTCGTGTGGCCGCGTGAGTGCTCGCGGACCCAAGAATAAAAACAAACAATAAAGCGGATTGCAGACGTAATTTAAGCATGGTGAGCGAGTCGAAGCGGGTATTCGCGGCTAGAGCAAGTCGCTGAAAGTCCTCAAAAGATAACACGAAAAATGTGATGGATCGTCTGATCGCCAAGCAGGTGCGAAGATCGCTACGGGTTACCAGGGCAGGCTCGAAAACGAGTGCCCTTGCGGTATCATCAGTACTACGATAGGAGATTTTCGTCTAGCCTCGCGCTGTCTGGCGTAGTCCCGAAAGCACAGCGTGAGACGTCTTTTTTGCGAGCAATCAATTGAATTATCCGAATATTGATCCGGTAGCGATCAGCATAGGCCCCATTGCCATACACTGGTACGGCGTCATGTATCTGGTCGCCTTTGTCCTGGGTGGGGTTCTGGGGCTTTATCGAGCGAAGCGCTCTGACGGGCATTGGACAGGATCCATGGTGTGGGATCTTGTCTTTTATGTGGCGGTCGGCGCGGTTTTGGGTGGTCGGCTGGGATACGTTGTCTTCTACAACGCGACCTTCTACCTTGCCAATCCCGTCGAGATTTTCTCGGTCTGGACCGGCGGAATGTCCTTCCACGGTGGGTTGATCGGTGTGATCGTCGCGGTCGCGTTATTCGCGAAACGGGTGAATTTTTCGTTTTTTTCGGTAGCAGATTTCTTGGCGCCGCTTTGTGCGCCCGGTCTGATGGCTGGGCGAATCGGCAATTTCATTAATCAGGAGCTCTGGGGTCGGGTGACTGATGCCCCCTGGGCGGTCGTGTTTCCTGCGGGAGGGCCCTTGCCGCGGCATCCCTCGCAACTCTATGAAGCCGCTCTGGAAGGTGTGGTTTTATTCCTCGTGGTTTGGTTTTACTCTGCCCGACCGCGGGCGGCCGGAAGGGTCAGCGGTCTTTTTCTTCTGGGATACGCGTTAATGAGACTGCTTGTTGAGTTCTTCAGAGAACCCGATGCGCATTTGGGATTTATCTTCCTTGAAAGCGTTACGATGGGTCAGATACTGAGTATCCCGGTGGGACTGTTTGGCCTATGGCTGCTGTTGCGCCCTGACCCAAAAACGTCTGCCGCCCGGTCTTAAGGCTGTCGAGAGTGTCCATGCGCTGGGTCATTCTGTCGGACACGCATGGCTTTGTAGATCCCTTTGTTCAGGAGTTAGCGCAAAATGCTGACGGGGTTATTCATTCGGGAGATATCGGCGGCGTTGAATTGCTTTCCTCCATCAAGCCAAAAAAAGGAAGATTGGTTGCCGTAGTTGGGAACAATGATTTTCCTCAGTCCTGGTTCTTTCCCCCGGAGCTTGGCTTTTCCGAGCTGCAGGAAAGCGCCTTAATCCGTTTGCCCGGCGGCGACATAGCGGTGGAGCATGGTCATCGGATCTGGGATACGCGCCATTACCACTTAAGACTTCGGGCAAAACATCCAAAGGCCCGAGCAATTGTCTATGGACACACTCACATTAGATGTGCGGATCTTTCACGTGATCCCTGGGTTATGAATCCAGGTGCGGCTGGCCGTGAGCGCACGAAAGGAGGCGCGTCATGCATTGTGCTGGAGGTAGGTAAAACAGCATGGCGCGTGCACGAGTATCAAAACGGTATGCGGAGCGCCTCTCATTTGGAGATTGCCTGATATGCCTGAGGAGACGTTGCATCTCCTCGATGAAGGGGACGTCGTTAGATTAAAGGACGATCAGGGCGACTTCATTGTCTACTCTTTGGTCGATGGCATAAGCGTAATCAAGCGGGCACCAGTGTACGACTGGGACTACGATGACCTTACGGGGCTCGATTCGGACGATCCAGCAGCGGGTTACTCGCGTTTTGTGTGGCCCGACGATATTGCCGGGATCCAGTATCGCACCCCGCTTGAGCCGCAAGTGGGAGATCGTGTGCTGACGCGCTGGCGTGACGGTGACCATTCTGGTGTACACACCGGATTTGTTGACGAGGTGAAAGGCCGCACGTATCAGGTTCATTTTCTTTCGGGTCCGAGTGACACGGATCTTCATTGGGATGGTGAGGTCGAGGAGGAGGATATCCTCGATATGAACTCGCAGCGCCGCTCAACCTATCGACGATGCACCTGTCTCTTGGAACGCCATTCCGCTCATGCCATCCGATCGCGACACACACGTGTGGTCCGCTCGCCGGACGAGCCGCCGTGGCGCCGGAAACCCGTGGCCGGTCGAATATCGTCTCTTCCAGAAAAAGGGTTCTGGATAATCATTTCCCTCATTGCCGTGAGTTCGCTGGGCTATCTCGTATTTCGCTGAGAAGACCCATACTCGCTTCCATTTGAGTCAGATACCTAGCGGGGCCTGTGATGAGTCGTCCGATGGCTTGTAACGACGATAGGTTCGTCTTCAGAATAGGACAGACCCCATCCCCGGGTACAACAGAATAGAAGTAAGTAGAAGATCACAGAGGAGAAGAGAGGAGCCTATGAGTTCGAACGAGGGTTTTGGAGCCTATACCGACTATGGCCGACTGAAAAGTGCAATCGTGGGCAGTGCGGCAGGTCTTGCCCTGCCGCCGTTCAACCCCACACTGCATCATTACAATGAGGAGGTGCAAGCGGCGCTGAAGGCGAGCGGTGACCAGCCGCTGGATATTGCCAAAGCGATGCCCGAACGGTGGGAGAAAACCGCCGAGCAGTTGGATAATCTGGCCGCGCTTTATGAAAAGCACGGGGTTAAGGTTTATCGACCGCGACCCTACAGTGAATCGGAGCGTCAATATCTCGCCGACCTTCAACCTGGTGCGTCGCTGCTTTACCCTGCGGATCCCGTATATACAGTAGGCAAACATTATTTGGAGCTGAACATTCGCCGGGCGTACCGGCGTAAGGAAGTATTCCCTCTTCGGGAGGTGGTCGTGCCGCTGCTGTCGGCGGATGACGAGACGCATCATGTGGTCATGCCCGCTGCGCAGCCCTACTCGCCATCGAGTGGAGGCCCCGGTCCTTATCTGGAAGGAGGTGATATCGTCTGCTATCAAAATCATCTCTTTGTCGGCGAATCGGATATCGCCAGTAACCGGGCGGGCACCCAGTGGCTGGAAGATTACATAAAGCCCTTTGGCTATCAGGTCCATCCGATGCCGATGCACGGAACCATCCTGCACTTGCTGGGTACGATGGTCCTTATCGCAGAGGGCATCTTGCTGCTCTATCGGGATGAATTGAAGGAGCCCTTGCCGGCGCCGATCGCCGACTGGGATGTCATCGAATTGACAGAGGCTGAGGCGCGGGCCTATGCCACCGTCGGCGTGAGTCTGGATGACAAGCGATATGTGATTCCCGCGGGCCTCGGGCGTGTTTGCGATGAGTTGAGCAAACGGGGCGTTGAGCCCATCGAGATTGCTTATGACCACGTGAGCTACTGGGGTGGCTGCGTGTCCTGCTCTACCCATGGTATCTGGCGTGAGCCTTAGCCTGGGGTTGCAGCCATCTAAACGGTTCCTGCGGTGACGCAAGCGCTTAGCCCTGCTCGCGTCGAGCAAATACTCGATGCGGTAGATCGTGGCTTTGAGCAACAGATCGCGTTCACAAAAAAAATGATGTCCCTCGATTCGACCCGAGGGCATGAAGCAAAAGCACAGGCCTGTTTTTACGATGCGCAGAACGCTCGAGGCTATGTGATGGATCGATGGTCGATCGATGTCGACGACATTCAATCTCACCCGGGCTTCTCACCGGTTAAGGTGAACTACGATGATGCGATTAACGTGGTGGGGACGCATCACCCGGATAACGAGAAGGGTCGATCGCTGATTCTCAATGGCCACGTGGATGTGGTTCCAACGGGTCCCCTGGACATGTGGACACGACCCCCTTTTGAGCCGTGGACGGAAGGTGATTGGTTGTTTGGCCGCGGCGGTGCGGATATGAAAGCGGGCCTTTGCGCGAATGTGGCCGCGCTCGACGCCCTGGCCTCGTTAGGCTTTCAGCCGGCCGCTCGTGTGCATCTGCAATCGGTCACAGAAGAGGAGTGTACCGGTAACGGAGCGTTATCTGCCTTGGTCCGAGGCTATCGGGCAGACGCCGCGCTTATCCCTGAGCCCGAGGAGAATATGCTGGTCCGCGCCAACACGGGGGTTATCTGGTTTCGCATTCACGTCCGGGGACGACCCGTGCACGTGCGCGAAGCAGGTAAGGGGGCGAACGCGATTGAGGCCGCCGTATCGATTATCCCGGCGCTAAAAGCGCTCGAGAAAAAATGGAATGCTGAAAAAGCATCTCATCGGTATTTTGGCGACGTCGGGCATCCGATTAATTTCAACATCGGCAAGATTGCCGGGGGAGACTGGGCATCGTCTGTCCCCTCCTGGTGCTCCATGGATGTGCGGGTAGCGATATATCCGGGCGTGGACCCACGTGAAGCGGCAAACGATATCGAGGCCTGCATCAAAGCGCATGCCAAGACGCATCCGTTCCTGCAGCATAATCCTCCGCAGGTGGAGTACAACGGTTTTTTTGCCGAAGGTTATGTGCTGGAAGAGGGCAGTGATGCTGAGAAAGTACTCGGCCAGGCGCATGCCCAAAGCTTTGGCGCGAGTCTGGAGTCATTTGTTACACCGGGATATCTTGATGGCCGGGTATTTGTCCTGTACGGCGATTGCCCATGTTTGGTGTATGGGCCGGTGTCCAAAAACATTCATGCATTTGATGAGTGCGTGAGTCTTGAATCACTTAAGCGCATCACGGGTACGATCGCGCTTTTCGTGGCCGCCTGGTGTGAACTGGAACCGCTGACCCAGCCTAGTCGTCGCCTCGCTTAACCTGAGTGGAAAGGCCGACCTGCTCTCGCTTCTGGGTGGGTAACTCGCCAATCGCCGCTTTGCCAAAGCGCTGGGTGATCTGATCCACGGTTTTGTTCAGGATCGAGCGGCGCTCGGTTTCCTGACTATCGAAAAGGCCCAGTTGATCTTCGGCGTCATGACATAGACCGGTACAGCCAACGCCGAGCAGGCGTATTGCCCCCTGCGGACCATTTTCATTAAGAAGTCGTATTGCGGTCTGGGCGATGGTTTTCCCATCGTCGGTGGGCTTGGGCAGGGTAAGTCGGCGGGTAAAAACAGGATAGCCTCTGGCACCCGGGCCCGTTCGTCTGGCTGATTTCCACTTCACAACGACGGTGCGCGCGCGAACCCCGCTCCTTCTCAGACGTCGAGCCACCGACTCGGCATGTTCCCGAATGAAGGGCTCAAGCGCAAGTCGATCGGATATATCGCTCGCGAACGTATGTTCCTCGCTATAGGAGACAGCGTCGCGATACGGTTCGACCTCTCGGAAATCCTCACCTCGAGCCAGCCGCGCAATTTCAAGACCCCAATCTCCAAGAGCGCCTTCGAGTGAGGCATCGTCCGCCTCAATGAGATCACCAATGAGATGGAAACCCAGGTCGGCCAGGCGCGCCTGAGCAACGGGTCCCACGCCCCATATCCGCCCTACGGGTAATGGTGATAAAAATGTCTTAACGTTCTGAGCTGAAATCTCGAGCAAACCATCGGGTTTGGCGCTGCCGCTGGCTATCTTGGCGACCATTTTCACGGGCGCAATACCTACCGACACCGGCAAGGACAGCTCGTCCCGAATGCGCTCGCGCAATCGCTGACCGATTGTTGACGGTGAGCCCAGAAGTCGTGATGTTCCAGTAAGGTCGATGAAAGCTTCGTCCAGCGAGACCCGCTCGACGCTCGGGGAGAAGTCTTGGAAAATCGTGAATATTTTTTCGGATTCGCGTTTATAAAGGGCCATATTGCCGCGCACAAAAATGAGTGGGGGGCAGCGCCGCTTGGCTTCGATAGATGGCATAGCCGATCGCACGCCGTACTGGCGCGCCTCATAACTTGCAGCGGTCACCACGCCGCGTGGCCCACTGCCACCGACGGCGATAGGTTGACCCCGAAGGGCGGGATCCTCACGTTGTTCGACCGAGGCATAAAAAGCGTCCATATCCGCATGCATAACGATGCGAGTGTTGGCCGATGCGAGAGCGGGTGGAGTCACAGGTGGGCGCTAGGGCAGATCGGTGGCCGATGGTGCGCGATCAGTGCTGCTGACAACATCAAAGCAGATGGTCCGTGAGCAGTTTGCTGTATCCGAAAATTCCCGGTGTACCACCGGTGTGGATAAATAGCAGAGCGTCATGTCGATCATGGTCTCGGGCAATGTTAATACAGCCAGCCATTGCCTTTCCGGTGTAAACCGGGTCCAACAGCAATCCTTCATAGCGAGCACACAAATCAATCGCCTCTAGGGTCGCCTCGTTGACCTGACCGTATCCGGGAGCGAGCGTGTCGTCGAGCACCTCGACTTGTTCGGGATGCACGGGATTATTCACACCGATGAGCTCCGCAATTTCACGGCAGCGACTCATGATTCGTTCGGTCTGTTGATGTCGGTTGCGGCGAACGCAGATGCCGGTGACGCGAATCGGGCTCTCAAGCGCGGCAAGACCAAATAACAGACCCGCATGAGTGGTCCCGCTGCCGGAGGCCACCACGAGGCGATCGACGGAGTAGCCCAGCATATCAATTTGAGAGAGGATCTCGTGAGCGGCCCGGATATATCCGAGGGTTCCGTAAGGCGGATGCCCGGG
>JAYNKS010000004.1:0-28616 GCA_038111345.1 Gammaproteobacteria bacterium
GAACGGAATTCCAGCGCGCGTTTCTGTCCCAGGACGACAACGGTGATCTGGTCGTTTCAACCACCGGCGATCAAGGCTCGGGCATTCTGAGTTCGATGAGTCAGGCGAACTGCTTTGTCATCCTGCCAATCGATAGCGCAGGTGCCCAAGCGGGCGATCAGGTGATCGTGGAGCCGTTTGCGGGATTGGTTTGAGCGCGCCTGGATTTCCCGTCGATTATGGAAAGTGATGCGCGTCGCTGGGATGAGAAGTATCGCAAAGGCAAGCTCGAGGCGCTGAAAGCCGAGCCGCTGCTCACGCAGCATCGTGAGCGGATTCGCAGCCTTTCAGGGTCTCGCACCGCGCTTGATGTGGCGGCCGGGCGGTGTCATGCCGGCGTCTACCTCGCAACGCAGGGGCTCACGGTCACCGCGCTTGATTGCAGTGCGGTAGGTCTGGATCTGGGGCAGGCGCTGGCTGCTCAAGAGAATGTTGATATCAAGACCGTCGTTGCGGATCTTGAGACGGATCCTTTGCCGGCGGGTCCTTGGTCTTTAATCTGCTGTTTTCGCTACCTGAATCGAGGCGTGCTGCAGTCGATGATGGAGGGCCTCGAGTCCGGGGGCCTTTTATTTTTCGGTACCTTTAACCAGCATCATTTGATTAAGGCGCCGCAGTTCAATCCGAACTATGTGCTGGCACCCGGCGAACTCGAAACGACATTTTCCTCGCTTGAGATAGTAGCGCTATCCGATGGCCATGACCCCTGTGAACAACTGTCGTGGGTGGTGGCGCGGCGTTAGACGCCCCTCGGTGCTGACAGCACTTCAGCCCGCCGTGTTTTTCTCAACCCAGCGCTCACCGGATGTCAGCGTTTCTTTTTTCCAGAACGGCGCGGTGGATTTAAGCGTTTCCATCATGGCTCGGCAGGCATCGAAGGCTGCCTTGCGGTGCGCCGAAAATGCCGCCACTAAAACAATATCGTCTCCCGGCACAATGTTTCCGACCCGGTGAATCACCAGCGCGTCTTCCAGTTGGTGGGCGGCGATTGCCTCGCGGGTCATGTCTTCCAGCTGCCGCTCGGTCATCCCCGGGTAGTGCTCAAGCACCATGGAGGTAACGTCATCCCCTTCGTTGAAGTCGCGCATGGTCCCAACGAAGACGGCACTTGCACCAGCTTTCCCAATGGCAAGCTGAGTCCGACGAAATTCAGATACCTCGATCCACGGATCAAAAGCACTCTCTCGGATTTCGACTCGCACCGGCGTTACCCACCCGTTACGGGTGGAAAAAAAGCCACCTCATCGCCGTCTTGGACCGCCCGATCCAGATCCGCATAGGACTTGTTGATGGCCACCAGCATTTCTTCGTCCGGCGACTGATCGCTCACGGCATGCCAGACGTCCCGCGCTGAACCGATGCCGTCGCCATCGATCGACAGACTGGTGTGGCCGACGCGCTCGCGCAGGCTGGCAAAGAAACGGATTTGGATCGCCATCGAATCTTTTTTTGGCACGGATAATCAGACTAAAACGATCTCTATAATAGGGCGAGAGTAAATCCTTCACAAGCAACCAGCGACCTCATGAGCCAAAACCCACGCGAGTTGATTCCGGTACCAATCGCCGTAATGACGGTGTCTGATTCCCGAACTGAGGCGGATGACAAATCCGGAAAGCTATTGGTCGAGCGCCTTACGTCGGCCGGCCATACGCTCGTCGAAAAAGTGATTGTGCCGGACGATGTCTTTCAGATCCGGGCGGTCGCCTCGCGCTGGATCGCCGATCCCGCGGTGCAGGTGGTGCTCATGACCGGCGGCACCGGTGTGACTGGGTTCGACGGCACCCCCGAAGCGGTTGGTCCGCTGTTTGAAAAAGCGCTGGATGGCTTTGGCGAGATTTTTCGGGCTATTTCCTTTGAGGAGATCGGTACATCCTCCCTGCAGTCCCGCGCATTGGGTGGGGTAGCGAACGGCACTTATCTGTTCTCGCTGCCCGGGTCGTCGGGGGCGTGTGCAACCGCCTGGGACAAATTACTGGTTCACCAGCTGGACTATCGAACCCGACCCTGTAACCTTGTGGAGCTCATGCCAAGACTCCTTGAGCATAGACGCTAACGCCGCACCCCTTTTCCAACGGCCCGCGTCCGGTAAGAGGTAACGGCTCGAGGCCACGGCTTGCGATGTCTTCGCTGTGACAGAAACCGTCGTTGGCGCGCAATACACGAAGCCATTTGCGCCTTGAAACTAGACGGCATCGAACGTTTTCAAAATCATCATGACCACCTCTGATTCATCGCTTCAGGATAGACCTGCCCGTCGAGGCCGGCGGCGTGAGGCGCGCCAGACCAAGGGCATCAGCAAATTACCGCAGCAGTTGCCCTGGGCTCAGCCGCGATATCTTGATCCACCTCTCGAACCGATCGGCTCTGAGGGTGTATCACGCATTCATGAGGCGGCGATGCGAATTCTCGAAGAGATCGGCATCGATTTTCTGCATGAGGGGGCCCGCGATATTCTGGCCGCTGCGGGCTGCGATGTGAAAAGTGGTGCAGTGACGGTTCGGATGGACCGCGCATTGGTGATGGAGCAGGTGGCTAAGGCCCCCGCCCGGATTGTGCTTACACCGCGCAATAAAGACCGCGCTCTGGTATTTGGCGAAGATTATGTGGCGTTTGGTCAGGTCGCGAGTCCGCCCAATGTGTCGGATCTTGATCGGGGCCGACGGGTCGGTAATCGCCTCGATTATCAGAACCTGTTGAAGCTTGCCCAGAGTTTTGACTGCATTCACTTTACGGGCGGTTATCCCGTCGAGCCGATCGACATCCATCCTTCGATTCGGCATCTGGACTGCGTCTTCGATCTTTTGACTCTGACCGACAAGCTGATTCACGCTTATTCGCTTGGCGTTGAGCGTGTGGAGGATGCGCTTGAGATGGTGCGTATTGCCGCGGGACTCACACCTGAAGCCTTTGAAGCATCGCCTCGCATGTTTACGAACATCAACTCCTCCTCTCCGCTCAAGCATGACTGGCCAATGCTGGATGGTGCGATGCGCCTGGCCCGTCGAAACCAGCTGGTGATCGTGACCCCCTTCACGCTGTCCGGCGCAATGGCGCCGGTGACGCTTGCCGGGGCTATTGCGCAGCAAACCGCGGAATGTCTCGCTGCGGTGGTTCTGCTGCAGCTGGTCCGTCCGGGGGCACCGGTTGCGTATGGCTCGTTCACCTCGAACGTGGATATGAAGTCTGGCGCGCCTGCGTTTGGCACACCAGAATACGTTCGGGCAACGCAAATGTCCGGACAGATGGCTCGTTTTTACGGATTGCCCTGGCGGGCTTCCAACGCCAATGCGACCAATGTCCTGGACGCGCAAGCCACCTGGGAAAGCACCGCTTCCTTATGGGCGTGCTCGACCGCAAATGCCAACATCATCTATCACGCCGCTGGATGGATGGAAGGCGGGCTTTGCGCAAGTTTTGAAAAGTTCATCATCGACTGCGAATTGCTTCAGCAGTACGCCTACTATCATCAGCCCATTGGCATGAGCGATGCGGATCTTGCGGTAGACGCCATCCGCGAGGTGGGTTCTACGGGCCACTTTCTAGGCGCCGATCATACCCAGGAGCGTTACAAGACGGCTTTTTACAGCCCGTTTTTGTCTGACTGGAGCAATTTTGAGAGCTGGGAACAATCCGGTTCGATCGAAACCCCGATGCGCGCAAACCGGATATTCAAAGAGGTCCTGGCGGAATACCGCGAGCCACCGATGGATCCCGCGGCACGCGAGGAACTGGTGGCGTTTGTTGAGCGTCGAAAAAAAGAAGGCGGCGCTCCAACGGATTTTTAGCGCCAGCGGCGCATCAGCCTAAAAAAGCCAGCGGCTATCCCACTGACCTACAAATAGCCCTCTTTTTCATACCACTTTGCGGTCGCGCGAAGACCTTCATCAAGCCCGACGCTGGGGTTATAGCCAATTTCGTCTAGCGCGCGAGAGATATCAAAAGCCCGGTTTTGTCGATACCAGTCAACCCGTCGTGGAAATATGGGTGGCGTAATACGAAGCGGCTTACAGGTTTTTTCAAAAAAGTGACCGGCCAGCCACAACGGCCAGAAGGGAAAGTGGGGCGTTCGCACAGATCGACCCATAGCGGCGGCGACGCGCTTCACCAGGTCTTCTGTTGTGACGTACTCCCGATCTGCGATCAGATAGGTGCGCCCGTCGCCCACGCCGTCATGCGTCACCCGCTCTAGCGCGTCCACAAAGTTATCGATATAGAGCGGGTGATAGAACGCTCGTCCGGATCCGAAGATAGGGAAGCTCCCCTTAGCGACGCGTCGGAAGATCATGCCAAAACGCTCCGGATCACCCGGTCCGTAAATAGCAGCAGGACGAAGAATTACCGTCTTCAAACCGCGTGAGCCATACTGCAGAACGAGGGGCTCGGCCTGATACTTGGTCTGCTGATAGTAATCCGCAGCAGCGATCGGAGCGTCCTCGTTGGCCGGCGGATTTTTGACGTTGCCATGAACGCCGCAGGTGCTGCAGTAGATGAAGCGCTTTACGCCCGCCGCTACAGCGGCCTCCAGTACGTTCCGCGTACCGCCCACATTAACGTCGTCGTAGTAACTGTTTGGGACATCCAGCTCACGAAACGCTGCGGCCAGATGATGAACGACATCGACGCCCTTGATCGCATCCTCGACGACTGCGCGATCCGTCACGGTGCCGATTACCACGCGCACACCCCACGCACGAATCTCGTCGGTTTTTACGCCTTCCTTATAGTCCAGCGCAACCACATCGTGGCCATCATCATGGAGTCTTTTAACGAGCGCTTTGCCGGTAAAGCCGGTTCCCCCGGTAACTAAAATCCGCATTCGATAGCCTCCTGAGTCAAGACGGCAATGCCGGCGTGGCAATTCCCAGTTTCTTATAGATGGTGGTGATGAGGGCGCCGCCTGATTGTAACGAGTAGGGCGCGACGCTTTCCCGATTGCTTGTCCCAATAGTCTGGCAGCGTGAAGGATCGTCAGCCAGCATCTCGATCTGGTCGGCGAGCGCCTCCGGCGTGTCGGTCGCTGCCAGCGCCTGATCGCCGGCCAGTTCCCGATTGTGTGGCGTCGGGAACGCCGCGAGCGCAAGACCGGCTGCCATGTAGTGCAGCAATTTGCCGCTGCCTTCTCCTGAGGCGGATTGTTTGGGCTCAACGCCCACGTCCGCCCACAGCAAATAGGTAGGTAACTCCTCGAAGGCTACCCGTCCAATGATCCGGACGCTATCGTGAAGCGCGTGTTTTTCAACGAAGGCCTCAATGAGATCGGTGGGGTAGCCGATCAGCAGGAACACGATGTCGGATCGCTTCTGTTTCAGCAATAAGATCACTTGCTGTAGGACATCTAAACCTTTAATGGGCAGAAGCGAACCACTGTAGGCGACAACGAACGCGTTCTTCGGGAGATCAACTTCAGCAAGAGTCACATTCTCAGGATCGTAGGCGTCTAAATCCACGCGATCATCCAGACGCGTCAGGCGGGATGACGAAAGACGATAGTCCTCTCGGAAGATGCGCTCGCTGTTTCCCGACGAGCAAAAACTATGCGCGGGTAGTTTCAGTATGAGGGTCTCAACGAGAGTGAAGGCAAACCGCAAGGCGCTCGAAAGAGCCCCTTTTCGGGCAAAAAAGCCATGATCGGCCAGTTCGCCTACCAACCCCCCCTGCAGGTCGGCGACAAGCGGTAGTCCGCGCCAGAACAGTAAAACTCGGATAAGCCAGGCGATCAGTACGCCCTCATGAAGATGGGCGTGAAGCACGTCCGGTTTTTCTCTGAACGCTGTGCGCAAGCCCAAGAACAGAAGTTTGAGGTCAGCCAGTATCTTCCCTTTCTGTGGCCCAGCCTCGGTTCGCTCGTACCCGCGGACGGCGCCGACTCGTCGAATATCGACATGCGGTAAATCCCGACCGAGCGGATAGGTGCAGAGCATGTTTTTGCCGCCACTATGCTCTATCGCCTGAAGGATGCTCAGGATGCGGATATGGCAACCGCGGTCTGAGAAAAATGGCGTAGGCGCGATATGAAGAACCTTCAATTTAAATCCTCATTGGCCCAAAGCGCTCGGGTGCATTGCTCAAGCTCTGCTCGGACTGCAGCGATTTCACGCGCTTGCCGCTCCGCCCCCCACCCCCGTTCGGCACCTGCGAGCTCAGCGCATCGCTTGAGTACGTCCTCTCCCGGATTACCCAGCAGGCACAGATCGGTGCGCCGAAAGACGATGTCGGAAAGACAAACGACCCACTCATGCCTTGCCGCCCAAACGATCTGCGCGCCGATGGTGTCATGAGCAGGAGACAGCGGCCGGGCCAGATCAGGTTGACGATGGCAGAGCGCGGCCAGATCCTCGATCTCGGTTCCGTACCCATCCACCAGATGCATGGAGATTTCTCTCGACCAGTGTGCCTGGTATTTTTTCGCCGCGTTTTCGCGAAAAGAGGCCATGTTCGTGATGTGACCGCCGGGGAGTTTTATCCCTCGGGTCGTGTAGCGTTGCGACTCGCTGGCACCCTTAAGTTTTTTCTCGGCCAGTTGCGCCGCCATCTCTGCGAGACGGCGTCCCGTCGTGAATTTTGCTCCAAGGGCTGTCACTAGTCCCCCGACCCCGTCGATCTCGTGGTGATCGACTAGCCGGTACTCGCCCGTCCCCTGGTAGACACCCGCCTTGATTGAGTCGCTCTGCAGCGGGTAGTAACCCGCGAAAGATTGAAGCACATCGTTTCGGCTCAGACGGGCTGACGGCATGGCCTCGTTCACGGTGTTGATTAACTGATCAATCTCTTGGGCCTCAGGGGTGAGATCATCCGCTGGCGTACTCGCCTCCATGTAGCTGGTGCCGATGAGCGATCGGTTGCGCCAGGGAATGATAAAGATGTGGCGGTTTCCCCGGGTGGCGACCCCATCCCCGCGAAACGCGGAGGGAAGGGCTACCGCGCAATCGCCCAGCAGTGCTCGTGTCACGATGTGGGCGCCTCTTGCGAAGCCGGTGTTGAGTCGATGCAGCGTATCTTTGCCATTGAGTTGATCACACCACGGACCCGTCGCGTTGATAACCAGTCGCGAGCGGATAGTTCCTGTCTTTGACGTGGTGCTGTCCGTCACAACCACCCCAGCGACTGTCTTTGCATCGTAAAAGTAGCGATCGGCAGACACATAATTCATCGCCGTAGCGCCATGCTGCGTGGCGCTTTTGATCACGCTAAAGGTCATTCGTTCGGAACTTTTAAGTTGCGCTTCGTACAACACCCGCCCTCCGGTAAGGCCGTTCGCGTTGACCCTGCTCTGGCTGAGAATCTCTTCGCGACTCATCGCTCGGTCTGGGGGTATTCGGTTGGCGGGGTCCGTGATGACGCGTTGGGTGTGTCGGGTGAGCAGACGGTAGGCCAGCATGCCGGCATACAGAAACGCGCCGCCCCGTCGGAATCCTGAGTAGGTGGGCACGATAAACGGGACTTGGGTAATCATGTGGGGCGCGCTTTCGATCAGAAAGCTGCGCTCCTGAGAAGACTCTTTGACTTTTGGCAGATCCAGTTGCTGCAGGTAACGAATGCCGCCGTGCAGGATGCGCGATGAGCGCATCGAGGTCGCACCTCCAAAGTCGTCTTTTTCGATCAGCAGTGTGGATAATCCACGCAGAGTGCAATCCAGCGTGATCCAGGCTCCGGTGATCCCGCCTCCGATCACAATAACATCGAATGCCCGGTTAGGGAGTTGCCGATCCAGTTCCTTCATGTCTGCTGAGTGAGAGTTAAGCTCGATTGGATATGAAACCGACAGACCCTGGCGCCGGCAGGCGTGAAGAAAATCATCGGCGAGTTCCGCTCGCTTTGAAAAGCAGGGGCGCCGCTTGGTATCTCTTGGATCTTTTAAGGCTGAATTATAGTTCTGACCATAAAAACCGGCCTGTTCGGCTTCGGCAGGCGCATTACGGGCATCAATTTATCTGTATATGGCTAATGGCCACGCCCGTGGGATCACTCGTAACGGCGGCCCGATCGCTACTGTTAGAATCTGGCGCAGAAGACGTCTCGGAGGTCCAATGAAAAAATTAATTCTGAAGAACTTGCTACGCGCAGGAGCGCTGGTTGCGCTGACGGCCCCGCTTGCCGGATGCTCGGAGTTTTGGTGCTGGCCCTTTGACTGCTCATCGAGCGATTCGTCCGCGGGCGTAGAGGGCAGCGCTCAACCCACCCCCACCGGCCCTCAGGAATTTGACCTAAACAAAGCCGTCTATCTGCATATGGATGTCTCGAAATGGCCCGAGACCCATAAACTGACGGTGGAGATGGGCGGCGGGGTCATCTGCCTGAACGGCGGATTTACCACCGACTGGCCCCCGGCCCAGATCGATCACACCTCCGGTCAGTACAAAATTCAGGTAAACGCCAACCCGTGGGTGTTCGTGAACCGGGGCGGCACCTGGTACGGCGGCACCTGGGAATGGTTTGCCGTGGGCAACACCTGTAAGCCCGCCCGTAACGTCGAAGGCGGCCACATAAAGATTCCGCCGCTCGCGGACTGGACCCCGGTCTCCGGTGAGACGGTCTATATGATGGTGGCGTCTCTGTCGCGAGGCAGGAATCTGAATAACTATCAGGCCCGTACGGATGCGGTCAAGGTTGTGTGGCCTTGAATATGCTCAGCGCACAAGAGAGTCATCCATAGCTCGCTCAAGAACTATTTTCGTGACGGGCTATCCGCGGGCACCGGGCACGCGTTGCCTGGCCTGTTAGGAGGGTAATTTGAATAGCGTGTTTGTGGGCTGCGGATATGTGGGCCGGCAGGTGGCGGCACGGGAGCTGATCGACGGCGGTACAGCGGAGGCTGTCGTACGAACCGATGAGAGTGCGAGTCGGCTGAGCGCTATGGGTATTCAAGCGACCGCGCGCGACTTGGAGGCCGGGATACCGTCAGATCTTAGGTTGGGTGACAAGGCGCTTTACTGGTTTGCGCCTCCTCAGCCTGATGGCGTGCAGGATCGTCGCATAAGACGGTTTTTCGACTCCATCAGAAATCAGCACGGCCTTCCCACTCGGATCGTTCTGATCAGCACAACCGGGGTGTACGGCGACTGTGGTGGGGAGTGGGTGACTGAAGAACGCGAACGCCGACCACAGACCGGTCGGGCACATCGCCGAGTGGACGCGGAAGACTTTATGCGGGACTGGAGCGTGGCGCACCAGATCAGCCTTACTGTGTTGCGCGTGCCGGGAATCTATGGCGCTGGCAAACTGCCGCTGGAGCGTATTCAGCAAAAGCGACCGGTGCTGGCTCCCGACCTTTGCCCGTGGAGCAATCGCGTGCATGTGGAGGACCTGATCTCCGCCTGCCTGATGGCCGCCCGGAATCCCGCGCCGGCGAGCGTGTACAACGTCAGCGATGGCCATCCGTCGACCATGACGGACTTTTTTTTCAAGGTGGCCGATGCGGCGGGTCTGGAAAAACCGCCTACGCTGGATCTGGATCAGGCTCGCGAATCCCTAAGCGCGGAAATGCGCTCATATCTGGATGAATCCAAGCGAATCGACAATACCCTCATGCGCGAGCACTTGGGGGTTCAGATTCAGTTTCCGGATTTAAACGCCGGACTGAGCCAGATCTTTGCGCGTCCCAGTAAACCCATCATCTAGCGTCGACGCCAGAAGAGTCGAAACAGCAAAGGCGCCGAGAGTACGATCAAAAAAATGCGCCAGATGTGCATCGCTCCGACGAAGGCGGTATCGGCATCGATACTGATTGCGATCAGACTCTTCTCTACTAGTCCGCCCGGCACGAGTGCCAGCAAAAGCGACATGGGGTCTACGTGAACCAGCGGACTGACCCATCGGGACAGCAGCACAGCGCCGATCAGCATCAGCGCGGTAGAGCCGATGGAGGCTGAAACGGTTCTCATCAGATGACCCCGGCGCAGATTGGCAAACTGGGCGCCGATCGACGTACCAATGACGACTTGCGCCATGATCGTGATCAGGGCCGGCATCGGAACGGTGATCCACTCAAGCGAGTAGACGGCCGCAGACGCCAGCATGGGACCGAGTACTTCCGCGAAAGGCAGGCGGATGGACCGCGCGCCGAAAAATCCCAAAATGGCACAGCTGAGCCACATGACCCAGTCATGCAAGGCGGGGTTCATGATGTCGATCGCAATGCCTCGACTTCGCCCAGTGAGATCCATATCCAGAGCGAAGGTGAGATAGGTCGGGACCGCGATCACCACACAGAAGATGCGGATCATGTGCGCAATGGGGATTAACTGGTTGTCTCCGCCAGCGTCTTCTCCGGCGATCGTCATCGCGCCCAAACCGCCCGGCGTGCTCGAGAAGTAGGCGGTCGGGAGATTCATGTCCCCGACCCGTCGGAAAAAGCCCAACGAAGTGATGGTCATGGCCACGACGTATAAACTGACGATCACCGCGAGAGCGCTCCACGTTCCGAGATGGGAAAGCGTTTCGCCATCAAAAAAACTGCCGAGCAGCAGACCCATCATGATGAGCATCACTCGTCGCAGCGTCATCGATCGCTTGAAGGGCGCGCCACTAGCTGCCCCTATCGCCACGACAATCATGGACCCGAGCATCCACGGCAGGGGAATGTGCAGGGAATAAAAAATAGCACCGCCGATCGCTCCCGCCGCAAGCGCCATGAAGACCTCCAACGACGATCCTCGATTGACCGGGCTGGGAATCAAAAGATCAAAGCCGATCGAGTAAAGGATCCATCAGACGCCGCCACCAGAATGGAAAAAGGGAAGGCCAGAACATGGCGTAATAGCCGCCTGGTAATGTGGGCGCGTGGGTGTAAGGCCGAAGCGCCCAGAAAGGGAGTCCGGCATTGATATGGTGGGCCGGGTGTCGGGTCAGCTCCAGAAGCGTCCAACGGGACCAACGCGATTCGGATTGCCAGGCATGCTTTTCGTTCACCCGATCCGAGCGCTGACGCCGCAGTCCATAGTGTCGAATGTAATTGACGTACTCAAGCAAAAAAATGCTGATCAGGGCCTGCGCCACCAGCGCGACGGCGGCGCTGGCTGAGAATATCCAGCCTACGGCAACGATCAGTATGAGTTGGGCGCAAAGCCCTAACACGATAGTGTTCAGTCCTCGACGGGCGGCTCTTTGGTTGCCAAGACGCCAGGCGCTCTTGAATTGATTGGGAATCGTGAACCGGAGCTGTTGCCAGAGATTTCGATGCCGGGGCGCGCTGGCTGGGTCGTCTTCGGTCGCCACGGTGGGATGGTGATGCCGATTGTGCTCCAGCGTGAAGTGGCTGTAGAGCGTCAGCAGCAGATTCCAACGGGCGAGCCAGGGATCGAGCCAGTGGGTCCGACTGTGCCCCAATTCGTGCGCCACGATGATCCCACTAATGCCGCTCGATACCCCGGCGCTTAATACCGCTGCTGCCGTTGACCATGAGATGCCCTGCCCGGTCGCATACCAGCAGAGGCTAAAGATCACGGCGGTATGCACCGCGACATGGAGATAAAGAAGGCGTTGAGGATAGGACAAGCGACCGAGAGGCTCGTCTCGTCGGGTGACGCCGAGAGCGATATCAAGCAACGGATAAATCATCAACACCAGTACAGCTCCAAGAAGCGGTGCGTCGACGAGGAAGCCGGCAATGGCGCTGGCCGGTGCAATCAGGCTAAACAGATGGCACAGCGATCCGCTGCCTGCGCGAGAGATATTTTCGGTCACGACCGAGACCTTAACGATCGTAAGATTTCGTAAGATTCTTTTCGCGCCGCCTCGGACAAAGGCACCAGAAACTTGAGCGGATCCTGAAGAACCGCCTCGCGAGCGTCCGATAGCGACGTGCATCCGGCATAACTGACCGCTGAGCGTAAATGCCCACGTATCCGGTGCAGGATACTCACTACGCTGCCTCGGTAAGGCACCTGAATTTCCTGGCCTTCAGGCGGCGTCGCCAGCGCTTCCTCCAGCGCATCTGCATCGTTGCTTTCGTAGAGTGATTCCATGACGGCTTCCGGTGAGGTCATGCCGCGATAGATTTTCTTTTTCGTGTGGGTAGCCGGATCTTCGATAACGCGACCCGGGGCCTCGTCTGTCCCGGAGAGGGCGCTTCCAAGCATCACGGTATCAGCGCCACAGGCAAGAGCGAGAAAAATATCCTTGTCAAAACGCACCCCGCCGTCCGCCATGATCGATATCTCGCCACCGACCTCGCACCACGCCTCACGAATCGCTTGCAGTTGGGGAACGCCCGCGGCGGTCTCCAGTCGGGTTCGGCACCCGCGTCCCGGGCCGACACCCACTTTGACCGCATCGGCGCCGATGTCGCGCATGAATCGCGCACCGGCCCCGGTAGCCACGTTGCCGCATACCAGCGGTGTATCTGGAAACTCGGCCCGTAAACGCTCGATTCCTTTTTGCATCACCTCGGAGTGACCGTGGGCGATATCCACGAAGAGGCAGTCTGCCCCGGCTGCCAGAAGCGCGCTGGCCCGCTCCATAAAGTCACCGGCACAGCCGACCGCCGCCCCGGCGAGCAACCGGCCCTTGAGATCCTTGCTGGCGAAGGGACGTTCCCGAAGGAAGCGAACATCTTTGCGAGTGATCAGACCGCGGATTTGGCGTTCGTCGTCAACCAAGGGGAGTCGTTCGATACGCCCCTCAAACATGATGCGTTCGGCTTCCTCGGTGGCGACATCGGGTCTGCCGGTCTTAAGTCTAGAAAACGGCGTCATGAAGCGCTCGATTTTTTCGACATCGAGCGACCGGTCCCAGGGAATATCTCGGCGGGTCAGGACCCCAGCCAGAATTCCGCTTCCTACAGCGGTCTCGATCAAAATCCCGTTAATCTTGTGGCGCCGGGCAAACACGCGGGCCTCGCCAATCGTTGAGTCCAGCGGCAGGGTTCGGGGTTGCTCAATCACAGCGCTGTGACTGCGCTTGACCGCGCCCACGGTGTCGCATTGTCGTTCGATGCTCTGTCCGCGATGAATCACGCCAAGACCGCCTTCCAGGGCCATCGTCTCCGCCATATCACCACCCGTCACGCTGTCCATATTTGAAGAGACGATGGGCAGCTCGAGGGACAATCGGTCGGTCAGTTGGGAGCGCAGCGGAATGCCGGCGCGGGTTGCGCTAATCCCCTTCTGGGGGCGGAACAGAAAGTCGTCGAACGTTTTTCCGATCCACTGAGGATCAAGAGGCTGAGAAGGCATAGCTCGGCTCGGTGCAGGCGCGACCCGGGAGCGTCGCGATCAGTCTAGCGGGAGCCGCAAATCATAAAACTGCGGCTCCCAAGTCTCAAGCGATGCGGGTTTAGGCGGCGGCAGGGTGCCAACCGGCGTCGGCCCACAGCTGACCGCTAACCGCCGAGTTGCGGATCATGAAGCAGATGGCGTCAGCGATTTCATCGGGTCGGATCAGTCGCCCAAGCTGCGTGTCGGGCAGGATATTCTGTTCTACGTATCCGTCTGGCATCCCTTGGAGCAAAGGGGTATCCACAAAACCGGGGTGAATTACGCCAGTACGAACGCCATGAAACATCGCCTCTTTCATGAGCGTTGAGGCGGCGCCTTCAAGACCGGCCTTCGTGCTCGCGTAGGACACTTGCCCGCGGTTTCCCTGAGAGGAGACCGAACCAATGAAGATGACCGTTCCTTGCACGTTCTCCTCGGCGCGCCACTTCTTGAGGCCCTGACGATTTCGTTCCACTGCAATCCGCGCAATCATCTCCATGGCCCAGTAGACCGGATGGATGAGGTTTACTTCCAGAACCTGTCGAAAGACTTCGGCGGGGTAAATATTGGCCACGCCATTCTCACGCTCGATCTTGACCGCGAGCCGGTCGCGAAATATGCCTGCCGCAGGCACGGTAATTTGAACGATGCCGTAGCGATCAGTGGCCTGATCAAAAACCTGCGCTCGGAAACTCTCGTCGGTCACGTCTCCGGCACAGGGGATTGACACGTCTTTGCCGGCGGCCTCGTTTATTTCAGCGGAGAGTGTCTCAAGTGCTTCGGCGTTCAAATCAACGAGGGCAATTCCCTTGACGCCCTGATTGACCAGCTCCTGCGCCGTGGCCCGGCCGATACCACTTGCCGCGCCCGTGACGATAGCGACTTTTTCTTTTATTCGCATGTAGCCTCCCGGCTGAGTGTGGTCATAGAACGCCTTGGGGCGGACGACCCGAAAAACCTGAGGGCATGGTGCATCGCACCATTGGGAATGTCAACAGTGAAAATAGAGGAGAGAAAAATCTTTTATATTAGGATTTCAGTTTAATCAGGCTGCTTTTTTCATCAAACAGGCACTTTCGCATTGCACAAAAATAGCCGGTGTGGATCAGATAGCGACCCGGACCGCGAGCGCGATGAGAATGGCTCCGAACAGTCGATCCAGCAGCGTCGCGCGTGCTCTCAGCCAGCCAAGAAGACGCGATTGAGAAAGCACCATCGCCACTAACACGTACCATAGCGCGTCGATGACGCCCGCGGTTAACGCCATGATGATTTTTTCTGTCATACCGGCCTGGACCCGCACAAACTGACTAAAGAGCGCCAGAAAGAAGAGCGCGATTTTTGGGTTGAGGATCGCGATCAAAAAACCCGTCCGGGCAGCGGATGGGGTCGTGGAGGCAGGTTTCGCTGCAAGCGCCTCGCTTGCAGACGATTGACTCCAGATGCTTTTTATGCCGAGGTATAAAAGCAGTATCGCGCCGCCGTAGCGCATGGCATCAAAAAGCGCTGGGTGCTGGGTGATCAAAAGACCGATGCCAGCAGCAGTTAATCCCGCCCAAATGATGATGCCTACGCCGTGTGCGATGCCGGTAATGACGCCTTGCATACGCCCGCCGGACAGGGTGTTCTGTACCACCACCGCTAGGCTGGGGCCTGGAGACATCGCGCCGAAGATGCAAACCAGCGACATGGAGAGCCAGAGGGTAAGAGGCATGACGTATCTGGTGAGGCGGTAAAAATCCTAGAATATCCGGATTCAAAAAAATCACAAACGTTCAAGGCTCAAAGGATGCGTATCACACTCACAATCTATTCCCGCAGGGGGTGCCATCTCTGTGAGGATATGCTGAGCCAGCTTAATGAGCTTGGGAATGAACATGCCTTTTCGCTGGAAGTTCGGGATGTCGATTCGGATCCGATCTGGGTGGAGAAGTTCGGTGAGGCTGTGCCCATCCTGTTCATGGGCCAGGTTGAAATTTGTCGATATTTTCTCGATCAAACGGCCCTGTTATCTCACTTGGACATAAATTAAATGTTCAAAAACAATAATTTGTGACAAAAAGCAAAGTGTTTTCGGGTATTCAATGAATCTCTCAGCTCTCTTGTTGATCCGATTGTCGACCTACCCCAACTGAATAAAAGGAGTATCCGCATCGCCGTTCTTCGACGCTTCAGGCATAACGACTGTGTCTACGAGATCCGCGGTGCCGGATCGACTCGACGTCTTTATCGCGATGGGGTTTTGCATAGCCAGGTCAATCCCCGCCGCCTTGTCACAGGAAGCGTATGGGACTTGCTGTGGCTGGGCGTTTATTTTCGAAAGCACCGGCCGCCTCAGCGCGCCTTGCTTTTAGGGCTGGGAGCCGGCACGGCAGCGAGCCAGCTGCAGACCCTGTTCCCCGAGCTCGAGATCACAGCCGTTGAAATGGATCCTGTCCATGTCCGCCTCGCGACGGAAGATTTTGGTGTCGATTCCCGGCGGGTGCGTATCCACCTCGGCGACGCGCGCGATTTTATGGGTCAGTATCAAGGACCGCTTTTTGATTTCATTATCGATGATTTGTTCGCCGGAACCGCAGGCACGCCATCGCGGGCGGTCAACTGCTCCAGCGAGTGGCTGAGTGTTCTGACGCGACGCCTTGCAGAAGACGGTATTCTCAGCATTAACTTTGCTGACCTGAAGGAGTTCAAAGCGTCAGGCGTTCGCGCTGCTGTGGGATTACGAAAGCGCTTCAAGAAAGTCTACGGCTTTCGTCATCCTGCACTTGAAAATGTGATCGCCACTCTGTTGCCGATGGATTCGACGCCTGTCGATCTACGCGCAGAAATTTCGTCCGAACCGATACTGGTCAAGGCGTTGCGTTCCCATCATCTTCGCTACCAGGTGCGCGAGTTGAAGTCCCGTTAGAATCAGGCTATTCGACCGTCTACCCTTTCAGGAACTTCAAGCAACGATGCATGGTTTTGTTCCGCCCGATGACCAGACAGAAGTGTCGAGCGAGCAATGGGCAGTGGTGTACATGCCGGGCCGTAATCGCAAGCGCTATCCGGCTAATTGCGTCCGAATAGTTGATTCACAGGAAGAAGCGAAGGCGGCCGCCCGGCCTGCTCAGCGCCTGTTTCCGGCCAGGGTGCTCGGCCCGTCCAAGTCATCAGAGGGGCAGATGGTGTACTACCTGGTGGAATGGTTGTCGACTTAGAGACGGGTTTTTAATTCCGCGAGTGCATCAAGCGCGCGTTGTCTACCGACCTCGGGGGCAACAACAGGATGAGGGTAGTCGACACCAAGACGTATGCCCGCTTTAGCGAGGATATCGTCGGGTGCTGTCCATGGGGCGTGGATGTACTTATCGGGCAGTGCGGCAATCTCCGGTACCCAGCGACGAACATATACCGCTTTGGCATCAAACTTCTGACCCTGCAATACCGGGTTGAACACTCGAAAATAGGGAGCGGCATCGGCGCCACATCCGGCGACCCATTGCCATCCCGCTGAGTTATTGGCCAGATCGGCATCGACCAGTGTGTCCCAGAACCAATCCTGACCTTCTTTCCAGTGAATCAGGAAATGCTTGACCAGAACGGATGCAGCCACCATGCGGACGCGGTTATGCATCCAGCCCGTGTGCCAGAGTTGACGCATGCCTGCGTCGACAATCGGAAAGCCCGTCTGGCCTCGCTGCCAGACCCGAAGGGTTTTTGAGTCCTTGCGCCAGGGGAACTTCTCAAATTCGGGACGGAACGCTTTGTCCGGTAGACGCGGAAAATGAAAGAGTAAATGGGCGCTGAACTCACGCCAGCCGAGTTCGCGCTGGAACGACAAGGCGCCGGCGCTGGATCGGGTTTTGCCCGTCGTCGCCGCGAAGGCTTGCGCCACGCTGACGTTGCCAAAGTGCAGGTACGGCGATAGGCGCGAGGTGTCATCCTGGGCCGGAAAGTTTCGACCCGCATCATAGCCACTGGCTCGCTTGGCAAAGGCCATCAAGGCGGCTTGCCCGCCGCGCTCGCCGGGCTGCCAGAGCTGGGAGAATCCGGCCGCCCAATCGGGCTTCGTGGGCAGCAGGTCCCATTGGGTCAGGGTCTCGCTGTCTGGGATGCTGGCGGCAAATTGTGCCGAGACCTTGCCGGTCGGCACTCGCATCTTTTTAGAGTGGGCGAGACAGTTCTTCCAAAACGGAGTAAACACTTTAAAAGGCGTTCCGCTTTGACTGCGGATGTCTCGTGGATCAAAAAGCAGATGGCCATCAAAACCCTCCGATCCGATCCCGGCCTTCTCGAGACGGGACTGCAGTGCCTTTTCGTCTTGTCGATCAAGCGGGTCTACCGCCCGGGTCCAATAGACTGATGATGCGCCTGTTTCCATGGCGACCTCGGTCAGCACAACAACGGGGTCACCGCTTCGCAGCAGGAGCTGCCCCCCTGCTTTTCTGATGTCGGCTCCCAGTTGATCAAGGCTGTGGTGGAGCCACCAGCGGCTTGCGCCTCCAGGTAGCCACTTGCGCCCGCTTCGGGTATTGCGGATGTAACAGGGAATGACCGTGCGACCCCCGCTCGCGGCGGCAGTCAGCGCCGGGTGATCGCTCAACCGAAGGTCGTGGCGCAGCCAGACAAGGATGGTTTGGCTCATGAGTCTGAGAGACGAGTGGTCATGGATTGAGTCTAATGGCCCCAGCCAAGAGAAAGATGAAATTTAAGGATCCGATTTATTCACAGTCCGGATGAGAAAATAAAATAATGACAGATCTAAACCCGTTTATTCTCTCGGCGCTAGTTTGCGCCGGCCTTGGCGTTATCGCGTGGATTGTCAGCGTCGTTCGCAGCGATGCGGGAATCGCCGACGTCTTCTGGCCATGGTTCGCGGTTGGCAGCGCGCTGTGCTATTCACCGGCCATTGGATCCCTCTCGATGTTTCCTGGGGTTTTGTTGGTCGCGATAACGGTCTCCGCCTGTCGACTGTCCCTCATGGTGGTGCGCCGCACCCGACGCGCCGGTGAGGATCGCCGATATACCGATATCCGAAAGAATTGGGGCCGCGGCTTCGCGCTCAAGAGCCTTCCCGGTATTTTCTTGTTGCAGGCCGCAATGGGCTTTATCCTTGCGATGCCTCTGGCTTTTGCGATGACTCGGTCAGGATCGCCAACGCCTTGGGATCTTTTTTTTGGCCTGCTGTGGCTCGTGGGGTTCTTCATTCAGGTGAGCGCGGATCGACAGCTGGCCCGGTTCGCTTCGAATGACGATGGATCCGGCGTGCTGCAGGCCGGCGTCTGGCGCTACAGCCGTCATCCGAATTATTTCGGTGAACTCTGCATGGCTTGGGCGATATTCGGTCTGGCGGCGCTCGGCGGGGGCAGCTGGACCGTATTTGCGCCGCTCCTGATTACCTGGTCTATCCTGCGCTTCACGGGCGTATCGCGAATGGAAGAGGGAATCTCCAGCCGACGTCCCGGATATGCCGCTTATGCGCGCGTCACAAGCCCCCTGATTCCCTGGCCGCCCCGAAAAACATAGACTCGCGGGGTTCACGCCGATGTCACGCGGGCGTCGGAGAATGACGGCATATAAGTGGATCAGGACGAACTAATGGAACCGCAAAACAAAGGCAGCGTGCTGTTGGTGGAAGACCATCAGGACATCGCCGAACTCGTATTCGACTATATGGAGGGGGTCGGGTACGAGCTCGATTATGCGCCGGACGGAGAGGTTGGGATCAATCTCGTGGCGCAGAACGAGTACGACGCGATCATTCTCGATTTGATGCTGCCCCGCCGAGACGGGCTTTCGGTTTGCCGGGAGCTTAGAGAGAAAATGGGCAAAACGACGCCGGTTCTGATGCTCACCGCGCGCGATACCCTCGAGGACAAGTTGAAGGGGTTTGAGACCGGTGCCGATGACTATCTGGTTAAGCCGTTTGAGATTGAGGAGCTCGAGGCACGGGTCCGCGTGCTGATCAAACGTGGCCACTCGTCGCCGTCGGTAACGGATGCGCTGCGAGTGGGGGCCATCGAATTTGATCAGCAGTCGCTGGTCGTGAGGCGTGATGGTCAGGAGCTGATCCTTTCGCCGATTGGCTACCGGTTGCTCAAAATCCTGATGGAGCGCTCACCGGGCGTGGTCTCGCGACAGGATATCGAGCGAGAAATCTGGGGCGACATGCTTCCGGACAGCGATACGCTTCGCAGCCATATGTATAACCTGCGAAAAGTGATCGACAAGCCGTTCCCCAAATCTTATCTGCAGACCCTGCCGGGGATCGGCTATCGGCTGTGTGATCCGGATGGCGCCCATTAGGGCGGGAATGGTTCGGCGCTTTACGCGCGCCGTTACATTCCAGCTGATTCTGGTCGGACTTGCAGCAGTCCTCGGCACCTGGGGGGCCGGGGCGATTATGAAAGAGATGCTGGTTCGGCAGGCGCTCGACACCGAAGCGAGGTATTTCTGGGAACACCGTTCGGCGAAAGCCGATTTTCCCCTGCCCGACACGCGGAACCTGACCGGCTACCTTTCGGATTCACCCGATTTGCCCGCAGAGCTTCGGGCATTGGGCCCTGGTTTTCATGAGTTCGACACCCCGGACCACTTCTCTGTCGCGCTCGTGTCGGAGCAGCTCGGCGAGAGACTAACCTTGGTCTTTGAGGGGGAGCAGGTACGCTCGCTCGCGCTGTGGTTTGGTCTCGTGCCGCTGGCGATCGTGCTCGTGGTGGTCTACGTCTCTCTTTATCTCGGCTACCGTGTGTATCGAACCTCGGTATCGCCCGTGGTGCGCTTGGCCCATGAGGTGGAAACGTTGCAGTTGGAATCGAACCACAATCCGGATTTCGATGTCAGCGATTTGCCCCAGGGCACCGACCGCGAAATTCTCGTGTTGAGTGATGCGCTGCGTCACTTGATCGAGCGGGTGAATGAATTTGTTTCAAGAGAGCGTGAATTCACGCGCGATGCCAGCCATGAGTTGCGTAGCCCGTTGACGGTGGTGCGCGTGGCGTGTGATCTCATCCTAAAGGAAGACTCTCTGGATGATCGAGTTCGTAAATCCGTTCTGAGGATTCAGCGCGCTTCTCTTCAGATGACGAACCTTATCGAAGCATTTTTATTGCTGGCCCGTGAGCCCGATCGCCATATCGAATCGAGCGTGGTGTGCATAAATGATCTCCTGCTGGAGGAAATCGATCGGGCCCGCATTCTTCTGGAGGGGCGGTCGGTGGAGCTGCGTACGGAATTCGAGGCGCGTATTTACGTGCGTGCCCCTGAGCGCGTGGTGTCCGTCCTGCTCGGTAATTTGTTGCGAAACGCCTGTACCTATACCGACGAGGGCAGCGTTACCGTTTCCGTCAGGGGTGATCGCGTCATCATCCAGGACACCGGCATCGGCATGTCTGAAGACGATCAGCACGTGGCCTTCAACGCGTTTAGTCGAGGCAGTCAGGCACGTTCTGGGGGGCATGGGGTTGGCCTGAACATCGTGCGCAAACTATCTGGCCGTTTCGGCTGGCCGGTGACGTTGGACAGCGTTGCGGGGGAGGGCACGACCGCGGTGGTGAAATTTCCCGATGCGCGAAGAGAAAGTTAGAATCCCAATGATGGTGACGGAACGAAACGGCGACATCTCAAAAATCCCCACGCGCTGGCAGGCCTTTATCTTCTGGCTGCTTAACGATGGCCGCTATTTGGATAGAAAGCCGGGGCGGTCGCCCAGAGCATTGGATCCTTGGCGCCTGATTCCTTTTATCGCGATTCACCTTGGCTGTTTCGCTGTTATCTGGGTCGGCGTGAGTTGGTTTGCGGCCGCGCTGGCCGTCAGTCTCTATTTGATCAGGATGTTTCTGATCACGGCTTTTTATCATCGTTTCTTTGCCCATCGGGCCTTTGAGAGCAGCCGGGTGTTCCGGTTCATCGTGGCGCTGCTAGGCTGTACGGCAGGTCAACGCGGTCCGCTGTGGTGGGCGAGCCATCATCGCCAGCATCATATCCACTCGGACACTGATCTGGATCCACACTCGCCCCAGAAAGATTCATTCTGGTTCAGCCATGTCATCTGGTTTTTGACCCGCGACGCCTTCAGCGTCCGTTGGGGACATATCAAGGATCTACAGAAATTCAAGGAGCTCGTTTGGCTAGAGCGTTTTGACTGGCTGCCCTTGGTCGGTTTGGCGGCGTTCTGTTTCTGGCTGGGTGACTTCACGGCAAAGGTTCAACCCACATGGAATACGAGCGGCCCGCAGGCGTTGGTTTGGGGATTTTTTGTGTCCACGACATTTTTGTATCATGCGACCTACACAATCAATTCGCTCGCCCATCGTTACGGGCAGCGGCGATTTGAGACGCCGGACCACAGCCGAAATAATTTTTTTCTTGCTCTTCTGACGCTGGGTGAGGGCTGGCACAACAATCACCACCGTTATCCGGGCGCGGCGCGACAGGGCTTTTACTGGTGGGAGTTGGACCTGTCCTATCTGGGTCTTCGGGTGCTCAGACGATTAGGACTGGTTTGGAATCTGCGTCAGGTGCCCAGCAAGATTCTCGAGGCGGGTCGGGCGCGACATTGAGAATCGCGGTGGTCGGGGCCGGCGTGTCAGGCCTCGTTTGTGCGTTGGGCCTGAGTCGAGATCACGACGTGGTTCTGTTGGAGGGCGAGGGTCGGCCAGGCGGTCATGCGCATACCGTCACTGTAAGCGAGCACGATCGAACGCTTGAGATCGACGTCGGCTTCATTGTCTTTAACTTCTCGCACTATCCGCATTTGTCATCGTTGTTTGATCGCCTCGGTGTGGCCTCGCAGCCATCCGACATGAGCTTCAGCGTTCGCTGTGACCAAACCGATTTTGAGTTCAGTGGTTCAAATATCAATACCTTTTTTGCGCAGCGAAAAAATCTGCTGAGCATGGACGCGTGGCGACTTTTATTTTCAATATTGAAATTCAACCAAGTGGGTCAGGGCGCGCTGAAAAGCGGTATCAGCGATGAGATGTCGGTCGGTGAGTTTACGCGTGAGATGGGGCTGAGCGATGTCGTGATTGATCGATATCTTTTGCCTCTTGGCGGGGCTCTGTGGTCGTGCTCGACGGATTCGTTTCGCCAGTTTCCCATGAAATTCTTCCTGGAATTTCTCCAGAATCACCAAATGCTCCAGCTCGGTGACCGTCCGGTGTGGCGGACGGTCACGGGCGGATCCCGCCAATATGTGCAACGTCTCGTGACGCTGCTTGGTAAACAAATTCGAGTGGGCCAGCGCGTCACCCAAGTCATGCGAGCAGAAGGAGGAATCGATCTTCGGTTTGACGACGGATCGCTCGAGCGCTTCGACGAGGTCGTGCTCGCCACGCACGCCGATACCTCCTTGTCACTGGTGCACCACCCGGAGAATGATGAGCAGGACATGCTGCGGGCGTTTCCTTATCAGGATAACTCCGTTTGTCTGCACACGGATGTTCGTGTTCTGCCTAAGTCCCGCTTGGCATGGGCGAGTTGGAACTATCGTGTTCGAGATCGGTCTGCGGCGCACACCTCGGTCACGTACCACATGAACAAGTTGCAAGCGCTCGATAGTGCGCAGACCTATTGCGTGTCATTAAATCAGGATGCGGATATTGAACCGGAAAAAATCCTGAGCTCCCATGTGGTTCGGCATCCCCTGTTTACTCCAGGTCGGGATGAGGTGCAGGCCAGCCACGAACGGCTTATCAGGCGCCGCGGCTTGAGTTATTGCGGCGCGTACTGGGGATTTGGTTTCCACGAAGACGGCGTTCGCAGCGCCATTGCCGTGTGCGACGCGTTTGGTGTGGAGCGCCCCTGTTGAACAGCCGGATCTACGTTGGCCGGGTGTGCCACATGCGCAACCGGCCGCGAGCGCACCGGTTCTGTTATTCGCTATTTATGATGTATCTAGATCTGGCGGAGCTCACCACTGTTTTTAAGCCATACTGGTTCTGGTCGGTGTCCCGCCCGGCGCTGGCCCGGTTTAGACGGTCCGATCATCTCGGTGATCCTGACCGCCCGCTGGACACCTGCGTTCGTGATCTGGTTGAGCAGGAGTGTGGTGAGAGACCCCACGGTCGTATCACCCTGCTGACCCACCTGAGTTACTTTGGATATTGCATGAACCCGGTGAGCTTTTTCTTTTGCTGGGACGAATCAGGCCAGTCGGTGAGAGCGGTCGTGGCGGAGGTAAACAATACGCCCTGGGGCGAGCAGCATAGTTACGTGCTCGACTATGCCGCGCCTCTCACACAGGACGGTGGTTTCCAGCTCAAAAAAGCGTTCCATGTGTCGCCGTTCATGAAGATGAATCAGACCTATCATTGGTATTTTTCACGCCCTGAAGACGGTCTGAAGGTCATGATGCGCTCATTCGAAGACGACGAGTTGATCTTCTCGGCGTCCATGACATTAACCGCCCGCGCGATATCAGGGCGCTCGCTCGCGATCTGTCTGCTGAGATTTCCAGCGATGACGCTACGCGTTATCAGCGCGATTTACTGGCAAGCGTTTCGGCTATGGCTCAAGCGTATTCCTTTCGTTCCGCATCCCAGGACGCAACTCGACCCTACTCATCATGAATAACTCCTCTTCCGCTTTGGCACCAGGCGAGCGAGCGGCAGATATGTCGTGGCTTCAAAGCCAGTGCCGTCAGGCGTTGCTCAAGAAACTGGGCACGCTTGCGGGGACGTTGTACTTGGACGAGCAGGGTGGGAGCACTTGTATCGGGTCGGGGCAGGAGCCTACCGCCCGGATCGAGGTGAAGAATCCCGCTTTCTTCGTCGATCTGGCGACCCGCGGCAGTCTCGGCGCGGCGACGAGCTGGATGGACGGCGCCTGGGATAGCGATGACCTCACGGCGGTGTTTGCGCTGTTTGCCCTGAACCCGCAGCTGACGGATACGATTGACCGAGGGTGGTCACGTCTGGCAGCTAAAGCGGCGGCGCGCTTTCATGACCGCAGGCGCAATTCAAGAAGCGGCAGTCGGCGGAACATCGCCGATCACTACGATCTGGGCAATGATCTATTTGCATTATTCCTTGATCAAGGAATGAACTACTCAAGCGCGTTCTTTAGCTCAGAGGAGGACTCCTTGGATACGGCCGGGATGCAAAAGCTCGATCGCATCTGCCGGAAGCTTGATTTAAGCCCTTCGCATCGTGTGCTCGAGGTCGGGTGCGGTTGGGGAGGATTTGCTATCCATGCCGCAACCCATTTTGGCTGTCGTGTGACGGGACTGACGATTTCTCAGGAGCAATATGATTTCGCCACGGCCCGGGTCGCTGAGGCGGGCTTGTCAGATCGCATCGACATCATATTGTGCGATTACCGAGATCATCAGGGGGTCTATGATCGAGTCGTGTCGATCGAAATGATCGAGGCGGTGGGGCATGAATTCCTCGGCGATTATTTTCAAAAGATTCAATCTTTTCTGACGCCGGCAGGGGCGGCCTTGATTCAGGCTATTGCTATGCCAGATCAGCGCTATGCGCAGTATTTAAAGGGCTGCGATTTCATTCAGCGCTACATTTTCCCCGGAAGTTGCGTGCCCTCGCTTGGGGCGATGACGGACGCCGTGCGCCGCAGGACCGATCTCAAGGTCGTCGATCTCGAAGATATTGCGCCGCACTATGCCCGTACCCTGCGATTGTGGCGGCAGCGGTTCAATGACCGGATGTCAGAAGTACTTGACCTCGGTTATCCGGAGCGATTCGTTCGTCTCTGGAACTACTACTTCGCTTACTGCGAGGCCGGGTTTGCCGAGCGGTATTTGGCTGATTTTCAAATCATGCTTTCACGCCCGCTCTGGCGTGGCAGCGTGCATCGCGGGTAATGCTGTCCCTAGGCTGAACTCATGCAAAGGTCCACGGTCGTTAACTTCATTTTGTTTCAATTGGCTTGGCTGATTGCGGTATGGGCTGCGGCCCGAGGTCACGGCTGGCTGGGTCCAGTTACCGTGGGGTTATGGGTTATGGCCTTTATGGCCTGGCATCGTCCAGCCAGAAAAGATACGACCCTGCTGATCGTGACCGGGTTGATTGGGTTTTTCATGGATTCGACTCTCGTCTGGTCAGGATCGATCCGATTCCCCGAGTGGGCCGGCCCCGGATTTCCCACAACCGTCTGGATGGTTGCGCTGTGGATTAACTTAGCAGCCTCCTTACGACACAGCCTCAGGTGGCTGACGGGGCGGTATGGATTGGGGATCGTTTTTGGCGCCATCGGTGGTCCGCTGGCTTACCTGGCGGGCGAGAAACTAAACGCCATCGTGGTGATCGAACTGCCCGTTGTGGTGGTGGCCTGGGCCATCGCCATGCCGCTGATCTTGTGGGTAGAGCGGATCACGTCTGGAGATACCGTCGTTGATGCATCGTCAGTAGAGCCGCGTGAGAGGGCTCGGGAATCATGAGAACACTCTCCCGTATCGCCTACGCGGCGTTGGATAGAGGGTGGATCCCGGACTCCGTCATCCGGGCCAGTATTCGGCGACTGTGCCGTGAAAGACTGCAAGAGCTCGCGGCGTTCGAAGATGAGCGGCCCCGGAGCATGGCGCATTTTTTGCAAGCCCTGGATGCAGCGCCGGTAGCGCCGATGGTCGATAAGGCTAATGAGCAGCATTACGAGGTGCCCGCCGCATTTTTTGCAGAGGTGCTTGGCCCCCATCTTAAATACAGCAGCGGCTTTTGGGGCGATGCGAACTCCCTGAGCGATGCGGAGGCAAGGGGCTTGGCGTTGTCCTGTGAGCATGCGGCGCTCGAAGATGGTCTGGAAATTCTCGAGCTGGGTTGTGGCTGGGGATCGCTCACCTTGTGGATGGCCGCGCATTATCCCAATGCCCGAATAACGGCGGTCTCAAATTCGTCTTCTCAACGCGCCTTTATTGAGGCGCAGGCGCGTGAGCGACACCTGTCTAACGTCGAGATTATTACGGCGGATATCAATCATCTCGTCATGGATCGGCAGTTTGATCGCGTCGTCTCTGTGGAAATGTTTGAGCATTTGCGCAACTACCGAACCATATTCGATCGGGTGGCAAGCTGGCTCAAGCCGAAGGGTCGATTTTTTATGCATATTTTTTGCCATAAACAGACCCCCTACTTTTTTGAAGATCGTGATGATTCTGACTGGATGAGTCGACACTTTTTCTCCGGCGGAATGATGCCCAGCGTCGATTTGCCACTGCAGTATCAGCATGCGTTGCGGCTGGCCGAGCGTTGGGATTGGAGTGGAGTCGAGTATCAGAAAACGGCCGAGGCGTGGTTGCAAAACCTTGATGCCCGTGAGGGAGCGGTGCGACAGATTTTTTCAGATACCTATGGCGCGTCGCACGCGCGGATGTGGATTAACCGGTGGCGGGTCTTTTTTATGGCCTGCGCGGAGTTGTTTGGGATGGATGAGGGACGTGAGTGGCAGGTCAGTCATTATCTTTTTGATCGGAAGTGAGGAGTTCTTGTGAAACGCGTATGGAATGTGTGTCGAGCGTGCTCGATAGTCTGGATCGTTTTTGTCGGGGGGTGCTCGTTTAACGCCGTGGCACTAGAGCCCTTAAAGCCTGTGGAATATGTGGATCTGGATCGATTCATGGGGCCGTGGTATGTGATTGCTTCTACGCCGACGTTTATTGACAAAGAGTCTTACAACGCGATCGAACGATACGACTTGAACAAAGACGGCACCATCCAGACTACCTTTACCTTTTACAAAGGTGGATTCGATGGGCCTTTAAAGACCTATCGACCAAAAGGCTTCGTGAAGCCCGATGGATCAAATGCCGTGTGGGGTATGCAGTTTATCTGGCCGATTAAGGCGGATTATCAGATTGTGTATCTGGATGAGGGCTACAGTCGGGTGATCGTGGCGAGGGAGAAACGTGACCTCGTCTGGCTGATGGCTCGCGAGCCGTCGATCCCGGAGTCCGAATACCGCGAGTTGATGGATCGCATCATTGCGCTCGGCTATGACGAGGCCAGCCTTCGCCTGACGCCGCAGCGCTGGGAGTGATCGGGTCATGAGCCTCGGCGCTTGATCATGGGTTCGGTAAAGAGCCCGACAAAAGCGCTGTTCCTGATTCTTCCCGGGCAGAGCGTGCCCTTATCAGAACTGTCCGAGTGGCGGGACTGTCATTTTCTGCTAACCGAGCACTCACACAGCATTCTTAACGACCGGCATCATCAGCTCAAGATGGTGTTGATGCTGAGCACGCTGCGGGCCTATGCGAAGGCGCTTCGCGCCTCCAGCGCGACGGTCACTTATTACGCGCTTGACGACCCGTCCGCCCCTTCCTTCAAAGAGCAACTGGCGGATGCGAAAACCCAGACGGGCTGTTCCGAGCTGGTTTTTTTTGAAATCGAAGACAGAGCCTGTGCTGAAGATGTCGCCCGCAGCGCGGGTGACGCTGGGCTTTCGATCAGGGCCTTGTCCAGCCCCCTCGTTCTATGCAGTCGGGCTCGGTTCGCCGACTATGCGGCAGGAGATTCCAAGCCTCGTATGGCAAATTTCTACCGTCAGGAGCGTCGTCGGCTGGGCCTTCTGCTGGAGACGGACGGTTCACCCCTTGGCGGTCAGTGGAGTTTCGATGCGGATAACCGGCGTGCGCTGCCGAAGGCAATCGATCCGCCGCCGGTGAGATTTGTCCCGCCGGACGAGGAAACGCAGAGGGTGATGCACATGGTTGCCCAGCGTTTTGCGGACTGTCCGGGCGACGCGATGGCGTTCGCTTATCCCACGACCCACCAGCAGGCAACGGCGTGGCTGGATCTATTTGTTGAGGAGCGTCTTTTCCTGTTTGGCGATTATGAGGATGCGCTGACTGAACGCTCGGATGTGGTCTTTCACTCGCTGTTGTCTCCGCTAATCAATACCGGGTTGCTCACGCCACAAGCCGTTGTCAACCGCGTGATGGCGTTTCACGAGAAAACGCCGGTACCTATGAACAGTCTCGAGGGATTTATTCGTCAGGTGATTGGTTGGCGAGAGTTTATCCGTGGCATCTATCATCAGCATGGGCATGAACAGGAGCGCGCTAATTTTTTTGGTCACAGCTCGGATCTGACTGCCGACTGGTACGAAGGAACCACCGGCATTGCCCCGCTGGATCACGTGATCCGGAAAAGCCGCGCACTGGGTTGGGCGCACCACATAGAGCGTTTGATGGTGGTTGGGAATCTGATGAACCTGTGTCGAATTCACCCTAAACGGGCGCACGACTGGTTTATGGAGATGTACGTTGACTCCGCCCATTGGGTAATGGGGCCTAATGTCTATGGCATGGCACTTTTCAGTGACGGCGGAATCTTCGCGACCAAACCTTACCTGTGTGGCTCGAGCTATCTTTTAAAAATGGGCGATTACGGAAAGGGCGAATGGTGCGATGTGGTAGACGGGCTTTATTGGCGATTTGTTCACGAC
>JAYNKS010000005.1:0-954 GCA_038111345.1 Gammaproteobacteria bacterium
TGGGCGCAAACCCCTTCAAGTTTGGAATGGTCGGGAGCACCGATGCACATACGGCATTTGCCTCCACCGCGGAAGACAACTGGTGGGGAAAAGCGCCTTTTCTCGAGCCCAGCCCAAAGCGCTGGGAAGATGTGCTGATTCGCTCCTCGGTAGCGCCGGAATTGGACCTCACGGCGTTCCAGCTGGCGGCTGCGGGGCTGGCCGGCGTATGGGCAACCGAAAACACGCGCGAGGCGATCTGGGATGCATTCGATCGGCGCGAGGTCTTTGGCACCACCGGCACTCGACTTCAGGTCAGGGTCTTTGGTGGTTTTGACTTTAAGTCGGATGATTTGTCGCGATCTGATTTTGCCGAGCACGGCTACGCCAATGGCGTACCCATGGGAGGGGACCTCAATAAGGCACCCGCCGGAAAAGCGCCATCATTCATGATGCAGGCGATGCGCGATCCTGACGGCGCGAACCTTGATCGCATCCAAATCGTGAAGGGCTGGCTTGATGCGAGCGGCCGCACCCACGAGAAGGTCTATGACGTGGTCTGGAGCGATAGCGAAACGCGTAAGATGAATGCAGCGGGTAAAGTGCCTTCGGTAGGCACGTCGGTGGATGAGATGGAAGCGACGTATACCAACACCATTGGCGCACCGATGCTGAGCGGTTACTGGCAGGATCCGGATTTTGACCCAAGCCTCAAGGCGTTTTATTACGTTCGGGTGATGGAAATCCCCACGCCGCGATGGCTGGCCTACGACCGCAAAAACTTTAACCTCTATGACGTGATGCCAAAGGATGCAAAGTACTCCTCGCAGGAGCGCGCCTACAGCAGTCCGATCTGGTACCACCCTTTATAATTCAGCATAAATCCTGAAGCGGGGGGGGGGGATTTTACTGTTAGCCCCACCGCGGTTTTTTTAGCCATTGGGTTAAAGGGCCAACCCCACCACAAGAAATATG
>JAYNKS010000005.1:964-24581 GCA_038111345.1 Gammaproteobacteria bacterium
GGGCTTAAAGGCCTACCGCAACCTCATGAATTCTCGTTTCAGGTCATTCTTGCGCGAGCCGCTGGTGCATTTTCTCGCGCTCGGACTGGCGGTCTTTATTTTGCATCGCCTGCTTGCCCCCGCCGCCGATCAGTCGCAGCAAATCACAGTCTCAGATGCGCAGGTCCTGAGCATGGTGCAGACCTTCTCGCGCACCTGGCGGCGCCCGCCAACGGAAAGCGAGCTGGATCGCCTCATTGACGATTACATTCGAACCGAGGTTTATGTTCGCGAGGCGTTAGCCCTTGGACTCGATCGTGACGATCTCATCGTGCGACGACGGCTACGACAAAAAATGGAGTTTGTTTTCAACAGAGAGCCCCCAACGCGAACCGCGACCGATGCAGAGTTGGAACTGTTTATTGCCGCTGAAGCCGATCGGTATCGGAGCGATTCAGAGGTGACATTTACTCACGTTTTTCTTGATCCTGCCCGAAGGGGAGAAAAAATCACCGACGATGCGGCAGCGCTTCTCAGGCAGCTGCGAAGCGCAGGCGCAGACGTTGATCCCGGTGATCTCGGTGACCCGATTATGGTTCTCAAGAGGCGATGGGATAACGCAACGCGCTCGGAGATCGTGAGTCTGTTTGGCGGCTCATTCGCGGAGGGACTGCTCCGTATGCCCATTGCGCAATGGTCTGGGCCATTGCCTTCGGCTTACGGGATCCATCTTGTCCGAGTGGATGCTCTTAAGAGCGGTGATGTGCCTGCGCTCTCTGAAATTCGCGAGCGTGTCGAGGATGATTGGCGGCTTGATCAGCAGGACCGCGATCGCGAAGCGTCCTACCAAAAGCTGCTCAGCAAGTATCAGGTCGAGCGCCCTCAGATCGCTCAGCCTTGAAAACCAGAGCCCCGTTCTTGCACCACGTTTTCTGGGTCTTGCTGCTGTTCTGGCTGTCGCCAAACTTAAAAGCGCATGAGATGCTGCCGGGGTATCTCGAAATCAAGCAGACGCAGCCCTTGGAATATGACGTCCTCTGGAAATTACCGACCAGACAGGGCAATCGCCTACCGATGGCGCCGCGATTCCCAGAGGGGTGTCGCCTGCGAGGCGAGATCGAAAGCCGCGTGGAGCAAACCGCCTGGGTGTATCGGGGTGGTCTTCGTTGTGATCCCGCTCTTGAGGGACAGAGTGTTTCCATTGATGGGCTGATGGAGGTTGAGACAGATGTCCTGGTCCGATATCTCCCTATAGATCCGGAGCGCCTCCAGACGTCTCTGCTCACTGGTGACCGGCCGGTGATGGACATTCATACTGCTGATGCCTCAGGGGGAACCGGAATCCTTTTCTATCTGCGGCTGGGGGTGGAGCACATCATGGGTGGCTGGGACCACCTTTTGTTTGTTCTAGGACTGCTGTTGATTGTGAGAGACCGATGGTTGCTGTTCAAGACGGTCACGGCTTTTACCATCGCCCATAGTTTGACGCTGCTGATTGCAACCCTGCGGCTGGTCGATATTCCCTCAGGATTTGTAGAGACAACGGTAGCGCTTTCCATTTTTTTTCTCGGACCCGAGATTGTCCGACGTTTGCGAGGAGAGAGCAGTTTTACGATCCGGTATCCTTGGCTGGTTGCATTCGGATTTGGATTGCTGCACGGTTTGGCGTTCGCCGGCGATCTCAGTGAGATGGGCCTGCCGAGGGAAGAGCTGGTGTCGGCCTTACTGCTCTTCAACGTGGGAGTCGAGATCGGTCAGGTCGCCTTTGTTGCGGTGATATTGGGCTTGTGGTGGACGATGCGTTCGCTAAGAATCCCGATGTGGGTCCAGTACGCGCCGGGTTATCTTGTTGGGGCAGTCGGCGCGTTCTGGACGATCGATCGGATAGCAGCGTTGATGGTGTCTTGAAAAGCGACTTAATTTTGAACGTTTGAACAGAAAAGCCGACATCCTGGAGAAAATTCTTGTCCGCAAGCGAGAAGAGCTTGCCGCCCGCCAGGGCGCAACCGCTATGGGCGATCTTTATGCGCGCGCGGCTGAGCAAAGTCCGCCCCGTGGCTTTGTTGATGCCCTGAAAAAAAGCATCGCATTTGGTCGCGCGGGTGTCATTGCGGAGATAAAAAAGGCTTCACCGAGCAAGGGTTTGATTCGTCCCGATTTTGACCCCGTCGACATTGCACGGAGTTACGAGGCGGGCGGGGCATCGTGTCTTTCGGTGCTGACCGATCATGATTTTTTTCAGGGACACGAAGACGATTTAATGGCCGCCCGCGCGGCTTGCGCGCTGCCGGTGATTCGTAAAGATTTCATGATCGATCCCTGGCAGGTGGTGGAGGCTCGCGCCATCGGCGCCGACTGCATCCTGTTGATCGTTGCCGCGCTGGATTCGATCCAGATGGCAGAGCTTGCCTCGGCAGCAGCGGATCTCGCGATGGATGTATTGATTGAGGTGCATGATCGCGCCGAGCTCGATACGGCGTTGGGGCTTAAGCCCGCGATGATCGGCATCAATAACCGTGATCTTCGAACCTTTGATACCTCGCTGGAGACCACGCTGACACTGTCGACCGCGGTGCCCAGGGGTACGCTGCTGGTGACCGAGAGCGGTATTCATACCCGCGAGGACGTCGCACGAATGCGAGCCGCGGACATCAACGCCTTTTTGGTGGGAGAGGCCTTTATGCGCCAGACCGATCCGGGCGCTCATCTGGCGACGCTGTTCGCCTGAAACCTTAAGGACTGACTATGCAGGCGACGCTTCGTTTGAAAGACGACGACTCGATTGAGGGCCGCACGCAAAGCGGGCATTCGGTCGTCATGGATCGCTCGCCCGATGTGGGAGGGCAGAACCTGGGCGCACGACCCATGGAAATGATGCTGCTCAGTCTTGGCGGCTGCACGATGATCGATGTGATCCTGATTCTGAGAAAATCCCGCCAGGCGTTCTCAGACATCCGCATTGAGATCGACGCCGAGCGAGCAGAGGATATTCCACAGGTCTTCACCAAGATTCATCTGCATTTTGTGGTCATGGCTGCCGATATCGACCCCAAGCGCGTGGAGCGCGCGATCAATCTATCGGCCGAAAAATACTGCTCTGCCTCACGGATGCTGGAGTCGGTTGCAGAAATTACCCACGATTTTGAAATTCTGACAGGGTAGACTTCTTAGTTCTCTTTAGCGAAGCGCGGCCTACGCCGCGCGAGCGATGCCACCATGAAAGCGATCACCGAGTGGTTCAAGTTTCAGTTCAATAATCCCCAGGTCGTCTATCTGACGGTTTTTCTGCTGGGACTTTTTGCCGTGCTGGTGTTCATGGGGCATATGCTGGCCCCGCTTCTGGCCGCCGTGGTCATTGCCTATTTGCTGGAAGGACTGGTAGCGCTGCTGGAACGCTGGGGTATCGGTCGGCTGCTTGCGGTGCTTTTTGTATATCTCGCGTTTCTGCTCTTTGTGACGATGATCCTGTTTGGCCTGATGCCGCTGCTGTCACAGCAGACCACGCAGTTCGTGCAGCAGATTCCTACGATGCTGAACGCGGGTCAGGAGCTGCTCTTTAAACTGCCGGAGAGCTATCCGGAGATCATTTCGTCTGAGCAGATCAGTGACGTTATGCGAATGATCCGCTCGGAGGTGACCGTGCTGGGTCAGCAGGTGCTCTCCCTCTCACTGGCATCGGTGCTCGGTCTCATCGCGGTGATGATCTATCTCATTCTCGTTCCGATACTGATCTTCTTTCTCATGAAAGATAAAGAACGGCTCGTGACGTGGGTCAGTCGCTTCGCGCCGCGCGATCATCAACTCGTGAGCCAGGTGTGGTCCGAAGTGGATCGGCAGATTGGTAACTATGTTCGGGGAAAGTTCTGGGAGATCGTGATCGTCTGGTTCGCTTGCGTGGTGACGTTTACTTTTTTGGGCCTGCAATACAGCATGCTGCTCGCGGTGTTGGTCGGTGTATCGGTATTGATACCGTATGTAGGCGCCGCGGTGGTCACGATACCGGTTGTTCTCGTCGCCTGGTTTCAGTGGGGATTTACCAGCGAGTTTTTTGTGCTGGTCTCCGCCTATCTTTTTATTCAGGCGTTGGACGGCAATCTTGTCGTGCCCATGTTGTTTTCCGAGGTGAATAACCTGCACCCGGTGGCCATCATCGTTGCCGTATTGATCTTCGGTGGGTTATGGGGCGTGCTGGGCGTGTTCTTTGCGATTCCGCTCGCCACGCTCGTGCACGCGGTGTTGAATGCCTGGCCGCGGCAAGCGCAAGACCCTACATAGAATAGGGAATAGGGCAAAAGGAACGAAAAAGAAAAGCGGCCCGCGCTTATCTTGACCCTTGGCGACGCCTCGGTATTATTCTGTTTTTGGTGGTAAGACGGCTGAATTTCCTGATGGGGGCGACTGGGTTATGGCGAGCCCTAAACCTGTTTCCGAACAATCCAAAACGCTGAAAGATTCCGACGGGACGCTCGTGTCGAGCGCGCCTTCTCGGGCACTGGAGAGATTTTTGTTGCGCCGGGTGCTGGAGGCGATGGGTCCCCCGTCTTTTTCGGTGGTGCTCTGGGACGGCTTTGCGATTCATCCGCCCTCGGGAGAGGCCTTCGCGACTGCTCATATCCATACACGCAATGCCCTGATTCAGTTGCTGCGCCAGGGCGATACCGGATTTGGGGAAGCCTTCTCGCGTGGAGAGATCACCGTAGACGGTGATCTGGTGGATTTCTTGGTTGCCGCGTTTAGTGTGCCTCAGCCCGAGGGTGTCGCCAAACTGGTGAAGCAAATGCAGCAGCGCAAGCCGCGGGCCAACACCCAGACGGGCTCCCGGCAGAATATTCATCACCACTACGATATCGGCAACGATTTTTACCGGCTCTGGCTGGATGCAGAGATGCAGTACACCTGTGCGTATTTTCCCGAGGCCGATATGACCCTGGAGGCGGCGCAGCAGGCAAAGATGGACCATATCTGCAGAAAGCTTCAGCTGCAGCCAGGTGATCGCGTTGCAGAAGCCGGTTGCGGCTGGGGCGGGCTGGCCCGACATATGGCGCTTTATTACGGCGCGTCGGTGCTCTCCTGGAATGTGTCTCGGGAGCAGGTCCGGTATGCCTCAGATCGTGCCAAGGCTGAAGGCTATGACGATCGCGTCACCTATGTGCTCGACGACTATCGAAACATGTCTGGCGAGTACGACGTCTTTGTCTCGGTTGGCATGTTGGAGCACGTGGGCGCGGATAACTATCCTGAATTGGGCAACGTGGTGGACCGGTGTCTGACCGCTAACGGACGTGCATTGGTGCATTCGATCGGCCGCAATCGGCCGCGCCTGATGAATGCCTGGATCGAGAAGCGAATCTTCCCGGGCGCTTATCCTCCGACCTTGCGTGAAATGATGGACATCTTTGAGCCGCATCACTTTTCGGTGCTCGATGTGGAGAACCTGCGGCTGCACTACGCCCTGACGCTGGATGAGTGGCTCAAACGCTTTGATCAGCACTACGAGGCCGTGGTGAATCAGTTTGATGAAGATTTCGCCCGTGCCTGGCGACTGTACTTGGCAGGCTCCCAAGCGGCGTTTTTGGCCGGGGGGCTACAGCTTTTTCAGGTTTTGTTTACCCGAGAGCGAAACAACGAGTTGCCTTTCTCGCGCGGGCATCTGTACGTCTGATACCGACGTGCTGCGAGTCTATATTGCCGCCAGTCTGGCACAGGCACACTTAGTTCAGCAGATGCTTGCTTCGGCCGGTATTCGGTCTTGCGTTCTGAACGAGTACAGCAGCGGTGGATTGGGCGAACTCGCCGCGACATCCACATGGCCCGAGGTATGGATCGATCGCGAGCAGCAGAGTGCGCTCGCGCGGCGGCTGATCGCCGACTTTGAGTCCCGGGTCGATGAGGAGAAACAGTGTGCTGGGTGTGGTGAGCCCAATCCCACCACCTTCGACATCTGCTGGCGCTGCGATGAGCCTTTGCCCGTAAGCACGTAGAGCGCGGTTCGGTCGTATGGACCCAGCTCAGAGTCTGGGTTTTCAAGGCTGTTGGCGTTTGCGTTGGTGTAAAATTCCCGCCTGCTGCGCGCTTTTTCACCTCGCGGTTGACGGAATCTATCTCATGAGCACTGACCGACAAGATCGCCTTAGGGACGGACAGGTTTGGGTCCGACTGCTCCTGATGCTCGTGTATTTGTTTGTGGTGTTCGAGCTGGTGGCACTGCTCGTGGGAATCGGCATGCTGTTCCAGTTTGTCTATCGTCTCGTCAAGGGTGAAGATGCCCATCGACTTAAAGACTTCTTAGCCGATCTGAATACCTTTATCCATTCGGCTCTGCAGTACGTCACCTTCAATTCGGATGAGCGGCCCTTCCCCTTTTGTGACTGGCCTGCTCCTTCGTCCTCTGACGATCATTCATCGCGCTACTAACCCTAGGAGGCGCCCATTTGGTGGGGCGCCCTAACCGGAAACCGTATGGACGTTCACTACCAACCTCAGGATCTGGAGTCGGCCGTTCAGGCGTGGTGGGATGAGCAAAAAAGTTTTGAGGTTCACGAAGACCCCTCGCGTGAAAAGTACTACTGCCTGTCCATGCTGCCCTACCCGTCGGGTCAGCTGCACATGGGCCATGTTCGCAACTACACCATCGGCGATGTGATCAGCCGCTACCAACGGATGCTCGGCAAGAACGTGTTGCAGCCTATGGGTTGGGACGCGTTCGGTCTGCCGGCTGAGAACGCGGCCATTCAGCGAGCCGTCCCGCCGGCGCAGTGGACCTACCAGAACATTGACCATATGCGCGGCCAGTTGCGCCGAATGGGCTTCGCCTATGACTGGTCCCGCGAAGTGACCACGTGCCGGCCGGACTACTACCGGTGGGAGCAGTGGTTCTTTACCCGACTGGTTGAGAAAGGTCTCGCCTACAAGAAGAACGCCGTGGTGAACTGGGACCCCGTGGATCAAACGGTCCTTGCCAACGAACAGGTGATCGATGGCAAAGGCTGGCGCTCAGGGGCCGTCGTAGAAAAGCGTGAGATTCCCCAATGGTTTATTCGCATCACGGCCTATGCCGATGAGCTGCTCGAGGAATTGGACCGAATGCCGGGCTGGCCTGATTCGGTCAAGACGATGCAGCGCAACTGGATTGGCCGTTCGACCGGCATCGAAGTTGATTTTGCTCTGGCCGATGGTGGTGATCCGCTACGGGTGTTTACCACGCGCCCGGACACGATTTTTGGAGCGACTTTCATGGCGGTTGCCGCGGATCATCCGCTTGCCCTCGCGGCCGGAGAGAAAAATCCTGAGATCAATGAATTTCTCAAGGAGTGCGCCAGCGGTGGGGTCAGCGAGATTGAGCTTGAGGCTGCGGAGAAAAAAGGAGTGCCGCTCGGGATTGACGCGATCAATCCGTTAAGCGGCGAACGTATTCCGGTCTGGGTGGCCAATTTTGTGCTCATGGGTTACGGAACCGGGGCCATTATGGCCGTGCCGGCACACGACGAGCGCGATCATGCGTTTGCCACTCGCTACGGCCTGCCGATTATTCAGGTGGTCGCGCCAGCCGACGGTGCATCGATCGATGTCAGGCAGGCGGCCTGGCCAGCGAAAGACGACGCGGTCACCGTGAACTCGGGCCCGTTCAGCGGGTTGGACTTCAAGACCGCCTTCGATCAGATTGCGAACGACATCGAGACCCGCGGGCTCGGCGAGCGCAAGGTGAATTACCGACTTCGAGACTGGGGTGTATCCCGCCAGCGCTACTGGGGCTGCCCGGTGCCGGTCATCTATTGTGAGCGTTGCGGAACCGTGCCTGTCCCGGATGCGGATCTGCCCGTGTTGCTGCCTGAAGACGTGACCTTTATGGGTGTGCAGTCACCCATCAAGGCGGATCCCGAATGGCGCAAGACCACATGCCCCACGTGTCACGGTGCCGCGGAGCGCGAAACCGACACCTTTGATACCTTTGTCGAATCCAGTTGGTACTACGCACGCTATTGCACCCCCGGGGCTGATGCAATGCTCGACGAGCGCGCCAATTACTGGCTTCCGGTGGATCACTACATCGGCGGAATCGAGCATGCGGTATTGCATCTGATGTACTTTCGTTTTTGGCACAAGCTTATGCGCGACGTTGGCCTTGTGAGCAGCGATGAGCCGGCAACCCAACTGCTGTGTCAGGGCATGGTGCTGGCCGAGGCCTATTACCACGACAGCCCGGAACATGGTCGGGTGTGGGTTAAGCCCGACCAGGTCGAGACGGAAAAAGACGCAAAAGGAAAAACCATCGGTGCCCGGCGACTGTCTGATGGCGCGCAATTGACTGCGACCGGCTGGACCACGATGTCCAAGTCCAAAAACAATGGGGTGGACCCACAGAGTCTGGTGGATCGCTACGGTGCCGATACGGTGCGTCTTTTCACCATGTTTGCCTCTCCACCTGATCAGGCGCTGGAGTGGAACGACGACGCGGTGGCCGGTTCGCAGCGCTTTTTGCGACGCGTATGGTCGCTGATCCAGACGCATCGACAGGTGTTGTCAAGGAACGACACGGCTCCGGCCGAAGTGGACGAAGAGAGTCAGGCGTTACGGCGGGTCTTTCACAGCGCGCTTCAGAAGATTAATCGCGATATGGATCGTCAGCAGTTCAATACAGTCGTGGCGGCGTGTATGGAAAGCTTCAATGCGCTGGACCGCTTTGACCCTGGCAGTGATGCCGGTCGGATAGCGACCATGCGAGAGGTCACGGGGATGCTGATTCGAATCCTCGCGCCGATTACGCCCCATCTTTGTCATGTGCTCTGGCGCGAGCTCGCTTTTGAGGGCGCTCTGTTGGACGCCCCCTGGCCCACCGTTGACGAGACTGCCCTGATCACGGCTACCCAGACGCTGGTGGTGCAGGTGAACGGCAAGTTGCGTGGCCATGTAGACGTCCCGAGTGATGCCGATGAGGCGCAGGTGCGCCAGGCGGTGCTGGCAGACGAAAAGGTGGCTCGCCACGTTGGGGATGCGACCGTTCGCAAGGTGATCGTGATTCCCGGCAAACTCGTAAACGTGGTGGTGTAAGCCGACGTCATGGCCAGAACTATGGTCGGCGTGCAGCTGCTGGGCCATGGCGGCCTTGATCAGTTGGTGGCGCGTGATGATATTCCCGTGCCGCAGCCGCGTGCGGACGAGACCCTTGTGCGCGTTCGGGCAGCCGGCATCAACAACACGGACATCAATACCCGTCTGGGTTGGTATGCCAAGGACATTACCTCCTCGACCAATGAGGTCGCCGGTGCGTCTGCGCAAAGCGGTGGTTGGGGCGGGGCGCTTTCGTTTCCGCGTATTCAGGGCGGCGATTTATGCGGAGACGTGGTTGCGGTGGGCAGTCCTTCATTGACCGTGCGCGTCGGGCAGCGAGTCACCTGTGCGATCAATCAACCCATGCCCTCGCCTGAAAATCCGCTTTACTTCGAGTGTCTGGGGTCCGAGCGGGACGGGGCCTTCGCCGAGTTTTGCTGTGTGCCAACTGATCAATTGTTCGACGTCAGCGCGTCGCCTTTATCCGATGTAGAGATCGGCGCTATGCCGTGTGCCTATGGGACTGCGTTGGGTCTACTGCGCCGCGCCGGCGTCCGTTCTGATGATCGGGTTCTGGTGACGGGTGCATCGGGCGGTGTGGGTTTGGCAGCGGTTCAGCTTGCTAAGCATTTCGGGGCCCGCGTGTGGGCAGTCACCTCACCGGCCAAAGCCCAGGCCGTTATGGCCGCTGGTGCGGACGATCTGATCGATCGTGATGGGTCATACCCCCCGAATAGCGTGAGCGTAGTCATTGATGTGGTCGGGGGCATGCGTTTTGGCCGGTGGCTCGATATGCTGTGTCCCGGCGGTCGCCTGGCAACGGCGGGCGCTATCGCCGGCCCGATGGCCGAAATTGATCTGAGAACGCTTTATCTGAAAGACCTCACGCTCTACGGCTGTACCCATCAGTCGCGAGACGTTTTTTTAGAGCTGGTGTCATTGATCCATCAGGGTGCGATCCGACCGCTGGTGTCTAAAACGTATCCGCTGCATGAGATCGCGAACGCACAGGAGGACTTTATGTCAAAGCGCTACGCCGGGAAGTTGGTGCTGATTCCCCCTGCGTAGGTCATTCGGCTTGGTGTGTCGCTCGCTATAATGAGCGGTAACCGTGTGGACCTGAAACCAACCCAATGAAGCGTCTCCAAACCTCGATCGCTATTTTCCTGCTGGTGGTGTTGACCGGCTGCGGTTTTCATTTGCGCGGTCAGGTCAATCTGCCGCCGATTATGGCTTCGCCTTGGGTGACTGGACAGGACAACCAGCTTGTCACTGATCTTCGCTCCCTGCTGCGTGAGAGCGGCGTTAATCCGGTCAAAGACGCCGGATCGGCTTCGGTCATTATTGATCTTGCAACGGTTGACTATGTGCGAACCGTAAAATCCGTGGACAGCAACGGCACCGCAACCGGCTATATCCTGCAGTACAAAGTGCTCTATCGTGTAGTCGATCCGACCGGCAAAGTACTGGTGGGCAATACGCCGCTCAGTTTTTCCCGCGAGCTGACCTATTCGAGCGTGGACCTTTTGCAGAAAAAGCAAGAGGAGGAGGCGCTTAAAGAGTCGATGCGGGCCGAGGTGACCCGGCGGATTCTGCGTCGGCTCGACGGGATCGCGTTTCATGCTCCGGCGGGCGATGCGATGTACGGCCGCGTTGTCTAGGCCGTCGACGCGAGGTGTTCCCTTTTGCGCCTAGCGCCTGACGCCCTGCCGAACCGTTTGCAAAAGGGGCTTGACCGCGCCTACCTGATCTTTGGTGCCGAGCCGTTACTGATCGAGGAGAGTGCCGATGCGGTGCGCGAGGCGGCCCGAGCGCAGGGCATCGATGAGATATTGCGGTTTACGGCCGGCGTCGATCTTGATTGGGAGCAGATCGGTACCATGGGCCAGGCGCTTTCATTGTTCGCCACTCGCCGGCTTTTAGAGATTCGTCTGCCCACCGGTAAGCCCGGAGAGTCGGGCGCGCGAGCGTTGATGGACTTTCTCGAAGAGGCAGATGAAAGCGTGCACCTGTCGCTGGTTCTGGGTCGTACCGACAAAAGCATCCAGTCCGCCAAGTGGTTTAAGACAGTAGAGTCAATCAGTACCTCAATAGAGGCGCGCGCGGTAACTCCGCAGCAGCTTCCCGCTTGGATCAAGGCGCGGCTGGCGGCTCAAGGGGTAAAAGCCACGCCCGGAGCGATTGATCGTCTGGCGTATTACTCAGAGGGTAATCTACTGTTCGCTGCGCAGGAGATCAGCAAGCTGCCGCTTTTGCTCGGTGAGCACACTCTGGATGAGACGACGCTTGATTCCCTCGCGGTAGACCAGGCCAGATTTTCTGTATTCGCGTTGGTTGATGTGGCTATGAATGGCCAATCAGCGTCGGCACTTCGGATGTTGCAGGGCCTAAAGCGAGAAGGCGCCGAACCGATACTGATCAATTGGGCCCTGGCACGTGAAGTGCGCGTGCTAAGCGAGATGGCCAAAGACTTGTCGAGTGGCTCAGATCGGCGGAAAGTGTTTGAGCGGTTCCGGATCTGGCGAAGCCGAGAGCGATGCGTGGGATCGGCACTGGCCCGACTGAACACCGCCCGACTGGGGGAGCTGTTGCAGCAACTGGCCTTGAATGATCGGGTGATTAAGGGGCAGGCCATGGCGCCCGGAGGAGTCTGGGCCGAAATCGAGCGAGCGATTTTGCTACTTTGTGGTATAAAGGTAATACAGCGTAAAGCCGCTTTAAATTACTGAAAACATGAACAAAGTGCCTTCTTTATCGACCGCTATCCGAACCTGGATGGCGGACGCCGGCCAGCAGGCCCGGGCCGCGGCGAAGGCCATAGCCAGGGCCAGTACCGGCGAAAAGAATGATGCGCTGTGGGCGATGGCAAAGCGCATCGACGCCTGCTCGAAGGACATTCTTGAGGCGAACGCACAGGACCTGAAGGCGGCGCGCGCCGCAAATCTTTCTGGCGCCTTGCTGGACCGACTCGAATTAACCGAGACACGGGTCAGTGCGATGGCAGAAGGGTTGCGTCAGATTGCGGCCTTGCCAGACCCGGTTGGAGAGATTAGCGGTATGACGGCTCGACCATCCGGGATTACGGTCGGACGTATGCGCGTCCCACTTGGCGTGATTGGCATCATTTATGAATCCCGGCCGAATGTTACGGCAGACGCGGCGGGGCTATGTCTGAAGTCAGGAAACGCGGCCATTCTGCGCGGTGGCTCGGAAGCGCTGCATTCCAATCGACTGATTGGTGAGTGCCTGACGCAAGGTCTTTTGGACGTGGGTCTGCCTGGCGGCATTGTGCAGGTCTTGCAGACGACGGATCGAGAGGCGGTTTCCGCAATGCTGGACAGCCCGCAGTACATTGATGTGATCGTGCCTCGCGGCGGTAAAGGGTTGATCGAAAAAGTCAGCGCTGAATCGAAAGTGCCTGTCATTAAGCATCTGGATGGGAACTGCCACGTCTTTGTCGACCGCGATGCCGATATGGCTAAAGCAGTAGAGATCGCCTTTAACGCGAAGTGCCGTCGTTATGGGGTCTGCGGTGCCATGGAAACGCTTCTGCTCGATGAGGTGGTGGCGCCTTCCGTACTCGAGCGGCTGGCGCCGCGATACCGGGAGGCCGGGGTTGAGCTTCGCGGCTGCGACAGAACGTTGCAGTGGCTCAAGGACGCGATCCCTGCCACGGAGGAAGATTGGTCCACCGAATATCTGGCGCCCATCCTCGCGATTCGGACGGTTGATAATTTGGAGGACGCCATGGCGCATATCGCCCGCTACGGGTCAGGTCACACCGACGCGATCGTTACCAATAATCTGCAAAAAAGCCAGCGGTTCGTGCGCGAGGTGGATTCGAGTTCCGTGATGGTCAATGCCTCCACTCAGTTCGCCGACGGCTTTGAGTACGGGCTAGGAGCCGAGATCGGTATCAGCACGGATCGCTTGCACGTGCGTGGTCCAGTGGGTCTGGAAGGATTAACCATCCAGAAATTCGTTGTCTATGGTGACGGGACCACGCGAGCGTAAATCCATGAGTCTGCAGTTTGCCTGAATCCGGTAGCCGACCCGTCATCGTTTTTGGCGGGACGTTTGACCCTGTGCATCAGGGCCATATTCAGACCGTGACTGCTGTGTGCGACGCGCTGGATGCTGCGGAAGTAATTTGGCTTCCGGTGGGTGATCCACCACATCGTCCGACCCCTCAGGCACCGCCGCATCATCGCCTGGCCATGCTGGAGATTGCCCTGTCAGTGGATTCCAGATTTGTGCTCGACACCCGTGAGTGGACGCGTGCCGGGCCCTCCTATTCCGTGCTGTCGCTCGAAGAGCTGCGGGCTGAGCGCCCGAACGAAATGCTCTGTCTTGCTCTGGGACTGGATGCGGCGATCTCCTTGCCCACCTGGCATCGCTGGGAGGACATCCTCAGTCTGGTCGCGATTGTCGTGATGCAGCGTCCGGGATGGCCGCTTCCGGATCCGCTTCCGGCGTGGTGGCAGCAGCGACGTATGGATGCGTCGTCTGAACACGGCGCACCGACTGTCGGGAGCATTCGGCAGGTGCCGGTCCCGGCCTTGGATGTGTCTTCTGCCAAGATCCGTTCGGCTATTCAAGCAGGCCACTCAATTGATGAGCAGGTGTCACTTGATATTGCCCGGTACATAAGGGAGCATCACCTGTATGAATAAAGTGATGGACGAGCACCTGCAAGCGTTGCGGGAATGGATTCTTCAGGAATTGGACGATGCGAAAGCCGTTGATGTGCTTGAGCTTGATATTCGTGCGCTAACGCAAATTGCCGATTGGATGGTCGTGGCCAGTGGGACGTCGACCCGGCACGTGCTGGCTTTGGCCGAACGACTTCGTGAGGCGGGCGTTAAGCACGGCCAAAAACCCTCTGGAGTGGAAGGCGATAACGAAGGCGAGTGGGTGCTCATGGACTTTGGGGATCTGATCGTCCACCTGATGCTTCCGGCGACTCGGGAGTTCTATGATCTGGAAGGCCTGTGGAATGAGCGATTGGGGATCAGGGTGAGTCAGGCAAGAGAGCAGGTCGAAGGCTAGTCCCGTGCGCATTCGTCTGGTGGCGGTCGGGCGGAAAATGCCGGATTGGGTGAACGAGGGATTTTCTGAGTATCAAAAGCGCCTGAGCCACGCCTTTCGGCTCGAGTTAATTGAGGTGGATTCACCACGGCGAGGCGCAAAGGCGCCCGTTCGACCCGTTGTAGAGGAAGAAGGGGTGCGTCTTTTGCAGGCGGTGCCTAAAGGCAGTCACCGGATTGCGCTTGACGAGAAAGGCCGCAGTTACACCTCGGAGTCTCTCGCTATTCAACTCGGGCAGTGGATGCGTCTTGGCAGCGATCTGGCGCTATTGATCGGTGGGCCGGACGGCCTGTCGAGTGAGGTGCGGGACGCGGCCGACGAGCACTGGTCGCTCTCCCCGCTGACGCTCGCACATCCGCTGGTGCGTATCGTTATGGCCGAGCAACTGTATCGGGCATACGCCATCCTGGAAGGATTGCCTTATCACCGCTCTGGCCGTATCGCATGATGTCGACCCTGTGTTTGGCATCGCAGTCGCCAAGACGCGCAACGCTGCTTCGTCAGGCCGGTTATGACTTTCAAGTGTTTGCGCCGCACGTGGATGAATCCCCCCATTTAGAGGAGAGCCCAACGGCCCTGGTCGAGCGACTGAGCGCAGCAAAGGCACGAGCGGCTTTCCTGGCGGCCACCGCCGAGGGGATCGGGGCACCGGTTTCGCTCGGTGCCGATACGATCGTCGTGCTGGGTAGCCAGGTGCTGGGCAAACCCCAAAATCGGCAGGGCGCGATCGAGATGCTGCTGAGGCTCTCGGGGAAAACCCATGAGGTCATCACGGCTGTCACCGTGGCCTCTCTCGGCGGCGAGGCCACCCGTGTTGTGAGCAGTCGAGTAACATTTTGCCCTTTACCGCCCTCCATGGTGCAGGCCTATTGTCAAGGCGAGGAACCTTTGGATAAGGCCGGGGCCTACGCGATTCAGGGTCAGGCGGCCATTTTTGTGAAAAGGCTTGAGGGCAGTTATTCAGCGGTGATGGGCTTGCCGCTCCATGAGACCAGCAAACTTTTGGCCGGCGTTGGCGTGCATCCCCGCTGGGTGTGTTCATAGGTGAGGTCATGAAAGAAGAATTACTGGTCAACGTGACGCCTCAGGAGACGCGCGTGGCGGTGGTGGAGAACGGTGGGTTGCAAGAGTTGCATATCGAGCGCGCCCGCAGCCGCGGCATGGTAGCCAACATCTACAAAGGCAAAGTGGTCCGGGTGCTGCCCGGCATGCAAGCGGCCTTTGTGGATATCGGCATCGAAAGAACGGCTTTTTTGCACGCGGCTGATATTGTGTCGCATCGCCTGGCGGCGGCGGGTCTTGGAAACGATCCGTCGGTTAGCGAGGAGAGTGTTCTGAATGAATCCGCATCGCGTCCCGACATTACCGAGCTGGTGCACGAGGGCCAAGAGATTGTGGTCCAGATTGCGAAAGATCCGATTGGTACGAAAGGGGCGCGCTTAACCACCCAGCTGTCGATTCCGTCTCGCTACTTAGTGCTCTTGCCTGGATCGGTTCATCGGGGTATCTCACAGCGTATTCAGGATGATGATGAGCGTCATCGTTTGCTCGAGGCTCTGGATGTTGCGATTGCGAGTCAGGACCTGCAAGCCGGGTTTATTGTTCGGACCGCGGCTGAGTCACAGCACCATATCCACTTTGAAAAAGAGATCGAGTTTTTGAGTCGAAGCTGGCGTCTTATCCAGCAGCGGATGGCGAGTGCTTCGGCTGGAGCGCTTATTCATGCGGATTTGCCCCTTTCCCTTCGCGTGATTCGCGATCTCGCGCGTGACGACATCGAAAAAATCAGAGTCGACTCGCGAGAAACCTTTGCCTTGATGCATCAGTTTGCGATCGATTTGATGCCTGAGATTGCCGATCGGATCGAGATTTATCCGGGCGAGCGCCCGATTTTTGATTTGTATTCTGTAGAGGATGAAATCCAGCGGGCGCTAGACCGGACGGTGCATTTGAAATCAGGGGGCTCCCTGGTGTTCGACCAGACTGAGGCGATGACCACCGTCGACGTCAATACCGGTCGATTTGTGGGTAAGCGCAATCTTGAGGAGACGCTTTTCAAGACGAATATGGAGGCCGCTCAGGCGATCGCGCGTCAGCTGAGACTGCGAAACATTGGTGGAATCATCATTGTCGATTTCATCGATATGGAGGATGATGAACATCGCCGGCAGTTGATGAACGCCTTCGAACGCGCGTTGGCCAAAGATCGGACCCGCTGCCATATTGCCGACATGTCGGTTCTCGGGCTGGTAGAGGTCACGCGAAAACGTACGCGCGAAAGTCTTGAACGCCAGATGAGTGAGGCCTGCCCGGCGTGTCAGGGTAGGGGGACGCAAAAAACAGCGCACACCGTCTGTTATGAGATCTTTCGGGAGATTTTGCGAGAAGCGCGAGCCTTCGAGGCGAAAGGGTATTTGGTGGTTGCGGCTCAGAATGTCATTGACATACTGCTCGATGAGGAGTCGACCGGACTTGCGGATCTTCAGGAATTCATCGGTCGACCCATCCACCTTCAGGTTGAACCAACCCATCATCAGGAAAGCTACGATGTGGTGCTGATGTGATCGAGCCGCGATCGATCAGCCGGCGTGAGCCAACATGTTGAGAGAAACATCCACTCAATTGCTCGCCGCGGTCCAGATGACCTCTGGAGCGGTTTTGGACGACAACGTGACCCAGGCCATTCGCTTTGTCGACGAGGCGGCATCGAAGGGTGCCGACGTGGTCGCCCTGCCCGAGAACTTCTCGTTAATGCCGGAGGATGACGCCCAGCGTCAGGATGCGGCCCGCCGGGTAGAAGAAGTCGAGGCGGCGCTTAGCGAGGTTGCCAAGAAGCATGGAATCATCCTAATTGCGGGCTCGACACCGTTTCCAGCGGGCGATGGGCGGGTAACGAACTCTTGCCTTGTTTTTGGGCGGGACGGTCAGCGGCTGGGGCGCTATGACAAGATTCATCTGTTCGACGTGCACGTATCGGCAGAGGAGTCGTATCGGGAATCCGCTTACATCGCGCCCGGCGTAGATCCGTTGGTGGTTCACACTGAGGAGATCACCCTAGGCATCACCATTTGTTACGACATGCGTTTTCCGGAGCTCTATCGGCAGCTGTCACAGGCAGGCGCCACGATCTTTTCCGTGCCGTCAGCATTTACGGTCCCCACGGGCCGCGCCCACTGGCATACCTTGCTTCGCGCTCGTGCGATTGAAAACCTTGCCTGGGTGATCGCGCCGGCGCAGGTCGGGATACACCCCCGAGGCCGACACACCTTTGGACACTCTTTAATCGTCGATCCCTGGGGAGAAGTCCTTGCTGAGCGGGCCGACGGGCCGGGCGTGGTTTTGGCCACGATAGAACTTGGACAGGGTGAGAAGATTCGCCGACGTTTCCCTGCATTGAGTCATCGGCGGCTGATCTAGAGGCGATACACCCACTCTCGTATCGATGACCCAGACCATGACCGCGTCTTTCAAGGAACTCAAACCCGGGACTTTCATCTATGAGCTAACCCATGCCCTGGACGTGAGCGTGTGTCGCGACATGATTGAGCGATTCGAGGCGGATCATCATGAGCACAAAGCGGGGCGGATCGGACCCGATGCGGCCCTGGATGGCACCATCAAACGTTCCACCGATCTTCGGATTTCGGGCCGAGCGGAGTGGCGCGATGTGGACAGCGCGCTTTTGGTGTCGCTACAGAATGGGCTATCGCTTTTGAGCGGCCTGCATCCTTTTTTTGCCGCCAACCGGTTTAAAGATATGGGCTATCAACTGCAGCGCAGCGCACCCGGAGAGTACTACCGCTGGCATGTAGACGCTGGCCCCGGAGCCTTGAGTCAGCGCCAGCTGGTGGCTATCTGGTATCTGAATTCGGTGGGCACCGAAGGCGGCGAAACGGAATTCTTTCACCAGAAAGTCAGCGTGAGACCAGAGACCGGCAAGCTGATCCTGTTCCCGCCGTTTTGGACGCATCTGCATCAGGGGCAGACGGTGGCGTCGCAGCCTAAGTACATCGCTACGACCTGGGTCTGTTTCGACTGATATCGACGCTGAGGTGGTTTATCCCCGAAATAAAAAAGGCGCCCGCTAGGGCGCCTTTTTTGCCTTAAACGCGGGGGCTAGATAAACAAATTGATGTCCGACTCGCCAGCGCGCTCCATGTAGGTCGCGGCACCGCCGACGCTAATGTCGTCGATGAGCTCGGGGCGTTTCATGTCAAAAAGATCCATGGTCATCTGACAACCGATCATCTCAACATCAGCCTCAAGGCAAAGATCCCGTAGCTCGGATATGCTGGCAACGCCTTTATTCTTGATGGTTTTCTTCATCAGGGACGTGGCTACCGTTTCAAATCCGGGGACCCCCGCCTGCAACAGGTTTGGGATATTCCAGTTGATGCCCTTGAACCAGGATGGCCCGAACGGCATCTTCATCGGCATTCCCGGATTGCCCAATGGGCTCACCGAAAGATTGAGATCTTTCTTCAGGAGTTGAAGCCCGTAAAAAGTAAAGAACATGGTGACGTTGTATCCCAGCGCTGCCGCCGTGGAGGACAGGATGAACGGCGGGTAGGCCCAGTCAAGCGTGCCTTTTGTCGCAATGATCGTCATGCTTTTTTCGCTCATGGCGTTACTCCTCAGATAATGGGGAAAAGAGCAGAGCGGTTATCCGCCCTTTTTCAGAAGGAAGTGAAACTCGCCGTTTGCTTCGGACGAATCCATCAGTTCGTTACCGGTCTGTGTTGCAAAGGCCTGGAAATCTTTAACCGAGCCGGGGTCGGTGGCAATAATCTTGAGCGTTTGGCCAGCGGCCATTCCGTTGAGCGTTTTCTTTGCGCGAAGGATGGGCAGCGGGCAGTTCAGGCCGCGGGCATCTAGTTCTTGATCGGATTCAGACATCTCGTTCTCCTCGGTGAAGTGGCTGTTGGGGCGCCGTTTTTTTAGGTCGCTGGGCACAAGAGCGGGATCGCCGCTCGGCAGCGGTTCATATAGCGCTTACTATATTAGAAGTTAATCGAATTTTAAAACAACATTTAAATTAACGTAAAAAACAGGGTCTTTCGTTGATTTATCCGGCCAGGCGTTGCCGCACGGCCGCCAACTCTACGCAGAGCGTGAAGATGTCCATTGCCTGGCGCACGTCCTCTATTGGGGGAAAACTCGGCGCCAGCCGAATTACGCGGTTTTGTGGGTCAAGGCCATAAGCAAACGGCGCGCCCGCAGGCGTGAGTTTCACACCCGCTTGAGCGGCAAGGTCGATGATGGTTCGAGCGCAGTCATCGGGTGTGTTGACACTAACAAAGTAGCCGCCATTGGGCTTGGACCAGGTCGCGATTCCCTTGCCGCCGAGGTCCCGTTCGAGAATCTCCTGCACGAGATCAAATTTGGGTTTCAGAATCGTGGCGATTTTTGCCATGTGGGAGCGAACTCCGGCGAGATCTTTGAAAAATAGTAGATGCCGCAACTGATTCATTTTGTCTGGACCGATGGTTTGAACAGCAAGGTGTCGGCGGGCGTCGGCGATGTTGTTTGGGCTCGCTGCCATAGCAGAGACGCCGGCGCCGGCGTGGGTCATCTTGGAGGTAGAGGTAAACAGCAGCGGTCGGTCCGGATGCCCGGCGTCCCGACACGCCGACAGGATATCTGGCACCGCTTGGCGGGCATCACCCAGATGATGCTCTGCGTACGCGTTGTCCCAGATAATTCGAAAGTCCGGTGCGGCCTTCATGCGGGCGAGTCTGTTCGCAACCTCTTCTGAGTAGGTAATGCCGGTAGGGTTGCTGTAGCGAGGCACACACCAGATGCCCTTCACCGAGCCATCGGCAACCAGCGTCTCTACGCGATCCATATCTGGCCCGTCGTCGTTAAGGTCAACGTTGACCAACTCAAAGCCCAGGTGGCCGGTAATCTCGAAATGCCGGTCGTAGCCTGGCGCGGGACAGAGAAAGCGTACGGTTCCCTGCTGACCCCATGGCTGATCCCCGCCGGGAACGCCGAAAAGTACGGCGCGCGCGATCGTGTCATGCATCATGGTGAGACTGCTATTTCCTCCCACGATGACATCTTCTCGAGTGCAGCCGAGGATCTCGGCGAACAACTGTTTCATGGCCGGCAAGCCATCCAGGCCGCCGTAATTACGGCAATCTGTTTTGCCGTCGTCCAGGAATTGTCCCGGTCCCGGAAGGGTCAGCAGCGCATCGGCAAGATCCAGTTGCTCGGGAGCGGGTTTTCCGCGGGTCATATCAAGATTGAGACCTGCCTGACGGGCGCGCTCAAACTTTTCCTGAAGCTCATTTTCTCGTTGACTGAGTTGTTCCTGACTGGCGTGCTGCAGCATAGGGTTCTCCGGGGCTGGCTCGGGATCGTCGCGTTCGGTATCCGCCGTGTACGCGTGAGGTGACCTATTTTTGGGGCTGAATTCTAAGTCTCGACGCCGTCTAAACCAACCGGGCAAGCGCCCGCACGCTGATAAAATGATCGTGTGACATCAACTTTTTCAGTTAATGGCCGCCCGGTCAGGATCCTGACGCTAGGGATCGCCCTCGCGCTGGCAATTGTCGGCACCTTGAGGGCGGAGGATGTGATCTCGCTCGGCGATCTTCGCGCCGGGGTGGTCACCTCGCCGGAAGAGCAGGCCATGGGTCGGGACTTCATTGCGGCGGCGCGAAAGCAACTCGTTTTTATTGAGGACCCACTGTTAGTTGATTATCTGGATAAGTTGGGAGCGCGCCTGGCTCGCAGTCTCGAGGGGGATGTCGATAGCCTGCGGTTTTTTCTGATCGATAGCCCCCTGATCAATGCGTTCGCGGGCCCCGGCAGCCGGCTCGCCGTATTCACTGGCCTAATCAGCGCCACGAAGACCGAGGCCGAGCTCGCTTCGGTCATCGCTCACGAGCTAGGACACATAGCGCAGCGCCACCTGCCTCGAATGATGGATCGGGCCCGCCAGCGGAAGTTGCCCACCACGGCGGGAATTCTCGCCGCTATTCTGCTAGGCGGTCAGGCCGGTGCAGCAGCCATGGCAGCGACCAGCGGAGCAGCGATGGCCGATCAGTTGAGCTACAGCCGCGAGTTCGAGCGCGAGGCCGACGTCTTGGGCCTTGGCATCCTCTCAGCGGCCGATTACCCCACAGAGGCGATGATTCGGTTCTTGAAGCGTCTCGATCAAGAGACCCGGCTGCAGTCCGCCGGAGGCCCGGAGTATCTGCGCACCCATCCGCTTACCGAGAATCGAATAGCCATGGTGGAGGCGCGTATTCACGGATACCCCAATCTGGATGAGCAACCGTCGCTCGATTTTTATCACGCGCGCGCCCGGGTTCGTGCTTTATTTGGAGCCGGTACCGCCGAAAGCGTGAGCGCCGATCTGCTTCATGAGCAGGCCTCTGATGACGCGATGATGGGCCGGGCAGCTCGCTATGGGCTGGTGTTGGCGCTCAATCGTTTCGGTAACTACGATGACGCTATTCAGTACGCCACCGCCCTGCTTGATGAATACCCCGATGAGTTAGCGTATCAATTGGCGCTGGCCGAGACGTATCTTCAGAGCGGTCGGGCTGCAAAGGCCGTGGATGTTTTACATGACCTCGCGCAAAAGGATCCCGACGCGCTTGCGGTTGCGTACTATCGCGCCGATGCCTTGATGAAATCCCGACGACTCGATGAGGCGCGCCAGATCCTGCGGAGTGCCATTCGTAACGCACCGGGATCGGCAAGCCTGCATCGTCTACTGGCCCGGGTCGAGGGCGAGGCGGGCAATTTGGCGCTGTCTTTCCAGGCGCTCTCTGAATATCATTTTTTAAGCGATGAACTAGATGATGCGATCGCTGACCTGAAGAATGCGCTTACGCATGCAGGCACGAGCGCGTATCTCGAAGCAAGTCTCAGCGCACGTTTAACCGAACTTGAGCTGCTGCGAGGCCAGAAATAAAACTTGTGAAATTCAGGGTAAACCCCTACCCATCTCAAATTTCTTTTTTGAATATAAGCATATTCAGTTAATCAATAAATTTCCGGCGCTTGCTCTGCTCGGTAAATTTGAGTAAAACAGGGGTAGCCGCCGCAGTTGTAGACAGAGACTCAGCAAAGCGATTTCGGGCAACGGTGGCGCATCCCTAAAGGGACGACCACGCGCAAGGTATCGATCGAAGAAGAATCGAAGAAGAAAAGAGAAACGTAGGGAAGACCGTAATAAGAGCAGAACGGCGCTGCGGTGTGCATGACCGCGAAGCCTAGTGAATCGGAGGAAAACAATGCGAAGACTAAAAACAGGGATGCTTTCATTGCTTGCCGCAATGGTCCTTATGGGCACGGCCAGCGTAAGCACGGTCGCCGTGGCGATGGAATGGCCGGACGAGAAGGGCTGTCGAGAAGCAGTAAAGTCGGGCGACAAGATAATCAAAGGGTGGTGTACCGCCATCAGTCGTCGCGCTGGGAACTGTCTGGGTTGCCATCAGGCGATGGTGAGCCCTTGGCCTGAGAAACTCGCTCCGGGTGGAAACATTGGCCCACCGCTCGTGGCGATGAAGGCGCGATTCCCTAATCGCGAAGACTTACGCGCCCAGATATGGGATCCGACGGCGAGAAACCCGAATACTTCCATGCCGCCGTTTGGAAAGCACGGCCTCCTCACCGAGGAGCAAATCGACAGTATCGTTGACTGGTTGATGACTATCTGACATTGACCCAGCAATAAATTACATCTGTTATCGAAATCAAGAATAGGAAGAGTCGTTATGAAACGAAGAGTATTTGTAAAAGGATCGTTAGCTGCCAGCACGCTCGCCGTTGCGGCAGGCGCGGGCCTCTTGAGTCCAACGCGAGTGCTTGCCGCCGCGTGGCCCGAAAACGCGTTCGGCCAACGGCCGGAGCCGGATGCGCTGAACGCTTTCTTTGGCACCTCGGAGGTGACCGAGAGCGATCAAGTCGCGTTAAAGGCGCCGCTGCAGGCTGAGAACGGCGCGGTGGTGCCCATTAAGGTAATGACGACTCTGCCCAATGTTGAAGCGATCGCGGTGATCGTTGAAAAGAACCCAGCGCCCTTCACGACAGCTCTTGAAGTCATGGGCGGTGGCGCCGGCGCCATGTACAGCGCTCGAATCAAAATGGGCCAGACCTCGCCCGTGAAGTGCTATGTCAAATCCGGCGGTAAGGTCTATATGACGGCCCAAGAGATTAAAGTCACCGTCGGCGGTTGCGGCGGTTAATCGAACAGATTCGAGCAGGAGATTACGTAATGTCGACTAAAATGAAAATTAAGAAGTCCGCCGATGGTGGATATGAAGTGATGGTGCTTGCGAAACACCCGATGGAGACCGGTCTTCGCAAAGACTCCAAGACCGGCGAAAAAATCCCGGCCCATTTCATCAAAACGATGGAGTTCTCGCTGAACGGAACGGCGGTAGCGCAGGCCGACCTCGGCACCGGCGTGTCGACGAACCCGTTGATCAGCGTACATCTGGCAGACGCTAAGCCTGGCGATACCGTCGGCGTGAATTGGATGGAT
>JAYNKS010000006.1:0-1896 GCA_038111345.1 Gammaproteobacteria bacterium
AACATCACGAAGCGAAGTGCCGAATCGACGGCGGTCGATCCACCGGTCGCAAAAAAGACGTTTTCCAGATCAGAAGGCGTGACGGATGCAAGACGTTTCGCCAGGCGCGCGGCCGGCTCGGTGGAATGGCTCCAGGGGCTGGTATAGGACAACTGTAAGGCCTGACTGTTCATGGCCTCGACGATTTCCTGGCGACCGTGTCCGGCATTCACACACCACATGCCACCCGGCCCGTCCAGCAGGCGCCTGCCTTTAGCATCATAGACATAGGCCCCTTCACCCATCCCGATGATGGTTTTCTTTTCTGGCGGCTCGCCAAAGGCCTCCCAGGGGTGTACCTGGTAGGTGTCCATCTCACGAATCGTCTCCGAATCAAGATCCAATGACCCCGACGTCATATCTGCTCCTTTTTGCTTTTTGGCGTTTGACTCGCCGAGCGAGCCGATCAGGTCGCTCGCAGAACGAGGCCGAGGGAAAGAGCTTCTAACATCGAAGAAACCGCAAGTGCGCTGTTCTCGAGACGATGCATGGATCGCTCGATGTCCTTTTTCTTTTTTATTTAAAGAGAATCTAGCACAGACGAGTGACTGCGCTCAGATGCCGTGGAAAGCTGCAGCCGTGCTCGAAAAACCGTTGCGAAATTAGCCTGCCTGATTAACTCTTTCAGTAGATAAGCAAATTCCAAAGCAGTGAGCTTATGTTTTATGGATGGCACGCGATAGGGCTCTAGTGCTCAAGTAACAACAGGTTTTTTGCATCGAACTTAAGCCAGACGCTCTCACCCACTGAAGGTGCATCGGGAAACTCCCGCTGCGACACATCCAATGAGAGGGCCTCGTCTTCGCCTAGCCAAATCCGGTAGTACGTCGTGTGACCCCAGAAGGCGCTAGCGGCCAACCGCGCTTCTATACGGCCGTCTCCTGCCGCTGCGTAGAGTTTCAGATTTTCGGGCCGTATCGCCAGCGTCGCCTGATCGGCGGCTTGAACATTCTGCTGATTCCGATCGACTGTCACCGAACCCAGGGCCGCACTCGATACCAACGCGGTGGTCTCGGTAACGGCCTCAACCACCGCCTCCATAAGATTCATCTGGCCGATAAAGTCAGCTACCTCACGACTTGCGGGGTGCTCGTAGATATCTCTTGGCGCTGCCATTTGCAGTATCCCACCCCGGCTCATCACCGCAACCCGATCGGATAGGGTCATGGCCTCTTCCTGATCATGCGTAACGAAGACAAAAGTGATCCCCACCTGCTGCTGCAGCATTCGAAGTTCAATCTGCATCTCTTCACGCAGCTTTTTGTCGAGCGCGCCCAAAGGCTCGTCCAGCAGCAGTACCTTAGGTCGCTTGATCAGTGCGCGGGCGAGCGCCACTCGCTGCTTCTGACCGCCCGACATCTCGTTAGCCCCGCGTCTTTCAAATCCGGATAGCTGCACCATATCAAGCGCGCTGGCCACTTTTGCCGCCAACTCTTTCCGAGTCAGTCGCTCCTGTCGCAGTCCGTAGGCCACATTCTGCTCGACGTTCAGATGGGGGAAGATGGCGTAGTTCTGAAACACCATATTGGTCGGTCGCAGGTGGGCCGGCACATGGGTGATGTTCTGACCATCGATAAACACCTCTCCCGTGGTCGGTGCCTCGAAGCCCCCCAGCATTCGAAGCAGCGTCGTTTTGCCGCATCCTGAGGGACCCAGAAGCGAAAAAAACTCGCCTTTTTGGATCGCGAGAGACACATCATCAACCGCCGTGACATCGCCAAAAACCTTAGAAACATTTCTTATATTTATAAATTCGCTATCCAACGATCATTTCTCCAGAAGCGGTGTCTGATCGATCCCTCCGCCGAAACCATTCAGCCAGCAGCACAATCCCGACGCTCGCGACCAGAATACACG
>JAYNKS010000006.1:1906-2758 GCA_038111345.1 Gammaproteobacteria bacterium
GCAAGAACCCCAGGCAACAGTTTCGGAAAACGCAGCTGGTTCCACATAAATACCGGAAGCGTCGGTTCGGTACTGCCGAGAAAAAAGGCCATAATGAATTCGTCGAACGATATGGTAAACGTGAGAAGCAGACTCGCCACAATGCCCGGAAGGACATTAGGAAACGTCACCCGCCAGAACGTCCACCAGCCATTCTCACCCAGATCGTGCGACGCTTCTTCGAGTGACTGATCAAATCCCTCAAAGCGGGACATCAGCACCACCATGGCGAAAGGAACGCAGAGCAGGATATGTCCAGCGGCGATACTGACCAGCCCCAACGAGCCACCTGATCGAAGAATAATCATCAATAACGCCATCGCCAGAATGATTTCCGGCACCACGAGAGGCAACATAATTAGTCCGACAATCGGCTTCTGGCCGGGCAGACGAAACCGGGTCACGGCCCGCGCCCCCAATACGCCGAGCACGGTGCTGACCCCAGCGGTAACCATTCCGACCTTAAGGCTGTTCCATAGTGCCTGATGAAGGGCTTCGTTCGCGAGCATGGACTCGTACCATTTCAGCGTCCACCCGCGCAGAGGAAAACTGATGTAGATGGAGTCATTGAACGAGAAAAGGGGCAAAAAAAGCACGGGCACATATAAGTACGCGACGTAAATCAGGGCATAAGCGGCCAGGATACGGCCAACAAGACGAGCGTTTCCGATCATGACACTCGACCGGTCGCCCGACGAGCCAGCCAGATAAATAGGCCGACTAAAAGCGCAACAACGGTCATAGAGGTTAACGAAATCGCCGCCCCGGATGGCCAATTACTCCCACGCCCAAACTGAAACTGAATGACGTTGG